>PYEQ01000020.1 GCA_003017785.1 filamentous cyanobacterium CCP5
GTTGAGGCGATCGCCCGGGCAACGACAGCGACCCCCACCACCTGGATGCCATGGTGGCTGAAGACGGCGGCGGCAGCCTGGGCCGTAGCGCCGCTGGTGTAGATGTCATCGAGCAGCAGGACTGAGGCTTGGGCAGGAATTTCCATGGCTAATCTAAAAGCCCCTTCTAAGTTCTGCCGTCGCTGGATAGCGTTCAGGCTGTGCTGGGCGGTGGTGGCTCGGATTCTCACTAGCCCGTCCGGACAGTGGCGTAAACCGGTGGCCCGGCAGAATCTTCGAGCAATCAGTTCTGCCTGGTTAAATCCACGCTGCTGCAGGCGTTCTGGGTGGAGAGGGATAGGGACTACCACCGGGGGCCGCTGCTTACCCTGGAACCAGAGGGTGCTCAGTTCAGTGCCTAAAAACTCAGCGATGCTAGGTTTTTGCTGATATTTCAAGGTGCTAATGGCCTGCCGTAGCGGCCCCTGGTAGGCCCCCCAGGCCAAAACAGGTAGCGGCGATGCAACCCGGTTGGAGCTTAATCGACAGCGGCGAATCTGATTTTGGCAGGAAACGCACAGACCCTGGGAACTGGCAGTGCCACATAGCGAACAGGGAGTCGTCAGGAAAATTTGTAGTAGCCCGCTGATGGGCTTGAGGCGATCTAACAGGCTGGATACAACGGCCATGGCTGGGAAAAGCTCCTGATAGACATCAGGCAAACCGGTAAACTAGGGCTATATGGTTGAACGTCGATATCACGCTGCTTTAAAGAGTTTTTTGCCAATCAACGGCTACTGGTGCCGCTTTAGTCTGATATTCCTTTAGAAAAAGCCTGCGTTAAATACCTGCAGCAGCACTGAGGGTAATTCTCTGGGCTCAGTGCGGGGATTTTCAAACCGTCTAGCTCAGGTTTCCCAGAACTTGCGAGTGGTCTCTATCGGCTACGACCCAGCTGGGACGATGGGACGGTGGTTTTCCCGGATGGCCCCGCAGGATTTACTGAAAATTGGCTAACACGGCTAATGGTGTGTTTTCGAGATTTGTTTACCCTACCCACCGTCGATGTCAGCGAGGTCGGTGACAAGGCCTATACCCTGGCGCAGCTCAAGCGCTGGGGTTTGCCAGTGCCGCCCACGTGGGTGCTAGGCCCTGAACCCTGGCTGGAGATAGTGGAGGCCCTAGTTCCCACGGGGGAGTGGGCTCAGAGGGATGCGATCGCCCTGCAGCAGATGGCCCAGGGTCTGGGAAAACAGCTAGATCACTATCGCCTGGATTTTGACAGGGGCGGTTTTGATTTGCCCCTGCCGCTCATACTGCGCTGCTCCCTTAGTATCTGCGATGCTGCCGGACAGGCTCTACCCCTGCCCCAAGACTTTCAAGGCTTGCTAGCCGGACAGATATGCTCGACTCAGCCAGATGTAGAACAGCTGCGGCAGCTCTGGGGCCAGGTATTGAGGGCCCAAAACCTGCGGGTATGGCGCCATCACGGCCTGACCTTAAATCAGCTCCAGCTCAGCCTCATAGCCCATCCCCTAGTCCCGGCGGCCTTTAGCGGTACGCTGCTGGTGGTGGGCGATCGCGCCTGGTTAGAAGTCGTAGCAGGGTTAGGGGTGTCCCTCAGCCAGGGGGAGGCTGTCCCTGCCTGCTGTCAGGTTGAGGATGGCCATCACTCCTGGCAGCCTGGATATCAAGATCGCTCTCTTCAGGTTGATTTAGTCTCCAGGGCAGTGGACTGGCAGTGGTGCCCGGAGCCAACTCTGGCGATGCCGTTAACCCAGCCTCAGGTGAACCAGCTCCTCCAGCTGGGCCGCCAAGCGCAACGTCACATCGGGTCGGGAGTGCGGCTGGAATGGCTGGTGGAGGAGCCGGAGGGCCTAGGGTTTGTGATCACCCAGGCGGCCGCGTGGCAGACAGCTGAGTCCGGGGCGGTAGCCACTATTGAGATGCCAATCGCACCGGCACTCCCCAGCGTTCAGGCAGCCATTCGAGGCATTCCGGCGGCCACCGGCCGGGGACTGGCCTCGGCCCTGGTGCTGAAGGCCGGAACGCCGATGCCTGACCGTTTACCGGCAGGCTGCATCGTCGTGGCCGAGGATATTCAGCCTGATTTGTTTGGGCGGGCAGCGGACGTGGTCGGCATTGTCACTGAGGCGGGCAGTGCCACCTGCCATGCGGCGATTCTGGCCCGCGAACGGGGAATACCAGCAGTGGTTGGGGCGCCCCATGCGGTCAGCTTAATTGCGACCGGAGATCCCCTGTGGCTGGACGGTGATAAGGGCATAGTCTATATCGTTTCTGAGGTGAAAACCCCCTGGCGACAGCCATCCATCGCGGCTGCTCGGACCACGCCCGATGCTGAAAAGCTGGAAACGCGCACCCGGGTAATGGTGAACCTCTCCCAGGCATCGCGGCTGGCGGATCATGCTGGCCTCATCGACGGTGTTGGGCTGGTGCGATCCGAGTGGCTGCTGCTAGAGGGGTTAGAAGGGCGCCACCCCCAGCACTGGATTGAGGCAGGGCAGGCGCGAGATCTCGAAGCCGTAGTGGTGGAGCGGCTGCGGCCCATTCTCGCCGCCTGTCCAGACAAGCCCGTGCGCTACCGGTCTCTAGATTTGCGCTCTCACGAATGGACCTATCTCCAAGGCAGCCCCTCCCGGGAGGTCAACCCGATGCTGGGCTTACGGGGCACCTTCAGCTACCAGCAAGATTCGCGCCTGTTTGAAACCGAACTGGCGGCACTTCGCACCCTCCAGGAAGAGGGCTATGAACAGCTGGAGCTAATTTTGCCCTTCGTGCGCACAGTAGAGGAGGTACAGGCCTGTCAGCATCAAATCAGCCGGGCCGGGCTGCCCCAGGTGGACCAGTTTTGCCTGTGGATCATGGCGGAGGTGCCTTCGGTGCTATTTTTGCTGCCGGCCTATGCCAAGGCCGGGATTCAGGGCATAGCTATTGGTACCAATGATCTTACCCAACTGCTGCTGGCGGTGGATCGGGAGCAGCCCCTGCTGGCAGCTACCTACGATGAACGGCATCCAGCCGTGCTGGCGGCCCTCCAGTATCTGATTCGCCAGGCCCAGGCCCAGGGCATGGGTTGCTCCCTCTGTGGTCAGGCCCCGGTACGATTTCCTGAGCTGATCGACAGCCTGGTGGACTGGGGGATTGATTCGATTTGCGTTGAGCTGGCGGCGATCGCGGCTACCCGCAAGGCGATTGCGGCGGCAGAAACAAAGGGTTAGCCGAGGGAGCTATCCAGTCTGAAGGTGGCTCCGGCTTCAGGATCAGCCTTGGGATCACAACTGGGCGATCGCGGTCTTGGAGTCAATTCGCCCCGGAGCGTTTGAGCCAAATGCCGTTCATGCCCACGGCCTTCGCCCCTTCGAAATCTTCGCGGTAGCTGTCACCTACGTGCCAGGCGGCTTCTGGGCTGCAGCCATGCTTCTTGAGGGCCGCTGTAAAAATCATCGGCTCCGGTTTAGCGGCTCCCGCCTCCGAAGAGATCGTGACGGATTGGAAAAAATTCTTCAGGCCAAGGGCTTCTAGCACCCCGTAGATGCGGGAATCAAAGTTGGAAATCAGCCCCAGTTCAATCCCCTGGCCCTGCCAACGACTGAGGGAACTGAGGGTATCCCCATAGACTTCCCAGGGATCCGCCTGGGCGAAGTGGGCGTAGAGATCGGCAAAGAAGCGATCGAAGTCTGAGAATGCCCCTTCAGCTCCAACGGCGGCAAAGGTTTGCTCGGCGATCGCGTACCACCAGGCATATTCCTGAGCGGGGATCTGGGTGGGCTCAATGCCAGGAAACGTCATCCTGGGAGCGGCCTTAAAGGCTTTGAAAAAGGCTCGATTCAGAGCAGCGGCCTCAGCTGTGACGCCATGGGCAAGGGCGATATCGCTGTAGATTTGGCCGACGCTGCCCCTTACTCCAAACAGGGTGCCAACGGCATCAAGGAAAATAACCTGGGGGCGAGACATGGATCTGCGGGGACGATGCTGGGGACTGACTTAGGCGTTTATGGACAGGGCATCTCGAATCGGCTTGCTAATCCAGTTCAAGCCGACTCGAATCTGATGGTCCAGGGTAGGCATGCGGTAGAGGTAAGCCAGGCGGCGAGCCACATGGGCCAGTTCTCCATCCAGCTGGATACCCAAGCCGGTGAGGGTGGCGCGATCGCTGCCTAGGGTCATCATTTCACCCAGGTGCTGATAGCGGAAGGGCAGCAGGGGCCGATCTTGCAAGGAGGCCCAAATGTTCCAGCCGGCGTAGTCAGCTTGCTGGAGCGCAGCCTGGGCCGTAGGAGGAACCTGCTGACCGTCGGCATCGTGGCAGTCCGCCAGATCACCAACGGCATAGAGGTCGGGGTGCCCTTCCACCTGGAGAGTGGCGTCTACTCGGATCTGCTGTCGAGAGTTGCGGGGCAGGGGCAGGGCATCAAGCACAGGATTCACCCGGGTGCCCACGGTCCAGAGCACAATATCCACTGGCAAGAGATCCCGCTGTTCCCGATAAACCAGGGTGAAGCTGTCAGGGCCAATGGACTCGACGGTGGTGTCCAGGTCGATCCAAACCCCTAGGTCCGAGAGCACCTTGCGGGCAGCGTTGCGGTTAAACTCTGGCGAAGTTTGGAGAATGTCGTCGCTGCGCTCAACCAGCCTGACTCGGCCCCGTTCTCCCAGTCGCTCAGCCAGCTTGCAGGCCAGCTCAACGCCGCTGTAGCCGCCCCCGACCACCGCCACCCGGATCTTGTCCTGGTCGCTGGCTTCCAGCACCCGCAGCCGTTCCTTCAGCTGATAGGCGTCCTCCAGATCTCGAAACGGAATCGCGTGCTCCGTTGCCCCCGGCACCATATCCATGGGGGTTTCGCCGCCGAGGGCGATCACTAATCGGTCGTAGGCCAAATCTACCCCGGTACTCAGGGTGGTGTTGCGACCGTCGAGGTCGATGCTTTGTACTGCTGCCTGGTGAAAGCGAATGCCTGTGTTAGCCAGTAGCTCTTCAAAGGGAGGGGCAATTTCCCAGGTTTGCAGTTCTCCGCTGACCAGCTCGTAGAGCAGAGGCGAGAACAAAAACCGATCGCGCTGATCAACTAGAACAATTTCGGGGGTTTCTGATTTGGACCAGGGCAGCTTGCTCAGGCGCAGGGCGGTGTAAAGGCCACCAAAACCACCGCCGAGAATGCAGACACGCGATTGAGAATCAGACATGGATGGATGCTTGGGAAACTGCCTTTAGGATAGACAACTTGCGGCCGGTAGGTTGACCTAGCAGGTGCGCCTACGGCCGAGCGATCGCCAGCTTGGCTCCAAACCCCAGCAGCACGGCTCCACAGATCCCCTCCAGCCAGCGACGTACCCGGACTTGCAGTAAAACGTGGCGAATACGATCCAGCAAAATCGACAGAGCCACCAGCCAAAAAATGCACTCCACGTAGTGAATGCCCGCTAACAGCAATGACTTGGTGAGCACCGGATCCTTGGGGCCGATGAACTGCGGCAAAAACGCGAGGTAAAACGCAGCCGTCTTGGGATTAAGCACGTTGGACAGACAGCCTTCCCAAAAACAGCGCTGGCGGCAGCGGCTAAAGCGCAACGCCCAGACATCTATCGGCTCCGGGGCGTATTTGGAGGTCGCTTTACGAATAGACTGCCAGCCCAGCCACACCAGATAACCAGCCCCAATCAGCTTCACGATCTGAAAAGCGACTGCCGAATGCATGAGCAGCACCGACACCCCCACCGCCGATAGGGTGGCATGGACAAACAGCCCTGAACAGATGCCTAAGGTAGTCACCACGCCATCGCGGCGACCACCCCGCAACACGTTACGCACTACCAGCATCGTATCGGCACCGGGGGCGATGGTCAGGGCAGCAGCAGCCAAGGTGAAGGCGACGATTTGTGAATCCATAATGGTTGTATCGATGAGTTCAGAAATGTAGGGGTAGCTGTAAGGAGTTGGCTCTACCAGTTTGACTGTGCAGACATGGGAAGAAAATACCGACTCATCTCACCCACACCAACGCTTAGGCTGTCCATTCGTCAGAATGACCTTATGATCCCTCTGGGCCAACCGAATCAGCCCTGGCCGGTAGGGGTGAAAAGACAGGGGAAGCTATAGCCAAATACCTAGACAGCCAGTAGACAAGCAGATAGAAAGGCCCCGTATCGAGCAGAGCAGCCACCAGCTTAAAAGCATAGCCATAGCCAATAAACAAAATCAGCTGCGGCCACAGCTCCTGATCGGGCTCGATCGGCAAAGCCCCGGCAAAGAAATGGGTGATCAGCACCACTGCGGTTGTGTCTACGAGCTGACTCAATAGGGTAGACCCATTGTTTCTTAGCCATAGGTATTTGCCCTGGGTGAGTTCTTTCCAAAAGTGGAAGAGCTGTACGTCCACAAACTGAGCCGTCAGATAGGCCACCATAGACGCGGTCACGGTGCCAAAGGTCAGATTGCGAATCTCAAAAAACACCGGCAGGCGATCGGCGGCATCCCTCAAAATTTCCCCGGTGGCTGGATCAACCGCTTCATAGCCCGGCAAAACTCCGCCCAGCCACACGATAAATACCACCCAAAGGTTCAGCAGCAGTCCCACCCAGACCACTTGACTCGCCCGTTTGCGACCATACAGTTCTGAAATCAGGTCGGTGCACAAAAACGTCAGGGGATAGGGCAAGGCCCCAACCGCAACCGTCACCGCAAAGTCGTTCCAGGTGAAGATTTTGACGAATCGGCTAATCCCCAGAATGTTGAGCATCCCTAGGGTGCCTAGAAACAGGCCAGACAGTACCAAAAAGACGATCGCTCGCCTTTCTCGAATGTGGTCGGCTACTGGCTCGGTTGTCGTCTGATGGGGCAGTTCTAGCTCTTGGGTGCTCGCTGACATGGCTCTCGCAGGAAAAGGTGAGAAACAGGTAAAAGCCGCTTGATCATCTAGGATCTTGACCACCTTAGCGAGAGAATCCTTTTGCCTGCAGCAAACCTCACTCTATCGCGGCAGCAGGAGCGATCGCCGCTGCGCCCACCAGGCAAAGGCACCGCTAACCACAAACATCAGCAGCGAATAAATCGCCGCCGGAATCGCCATGGCCGGACTATTTAGAAAGGTGGGGGCACTAGCAATGGCGATCGCCAGGGTGCCATTTTGAATCCCCACCTCGATGGTGATGGAGGTCGCACTAGCCCCATCGAGCTTGGCCAGGGCGGCAATCCCATAGCCCAAAGCCATGGTTAACACCATCAGGGTGAAGGTTACCCATCCTACCTGCACAAAGAAGTCGGCTACATTCGCCCGCTCTCTGACCAGCAGCCCCACGATAATCAGGCCTAGGAAAAACAGCGATAGCCACTTCACTCCTGTTTCGACCCTAGCCGCGAACGATGGGGCCTTGGCATGAAGCAACATCCCCAAAGACACCGGTATTAAAGTAATCACAGCAATCTGAATGACTGTCTTGAGAAAAGGCAGCTGAATGACCGCGGCCTCCCCCATAAAGTTCTGCATAGCCAGATTGACCACCAAGGGAATCGTGAACACTGTAATCACGCTGCTGATAGCCGTTAGGGTGATCGACAGGGCCACATTGCCCTTCGCCAGATAGGCCATCAGATTAGAGGTCGGGCCGCCAGGGCAGGCCGCTAAAATCATCAGCCCAACCATTAACTCTGGACTCAGAGGAAAGATTCCGGCTAAAACAAAGCCAACTATCGGCAGTAAGACCAGCTGGGCAATCATTCCCAGAAAGACCGCTTTCGGCTCGACGAGTATGCGCTTAAAATCTGCTACCGTCAGCCCCAAGCCCATGCCCAGCATAATCACGAACAGCGCTAGCGGCAGAAAAATCGCAGTTAAAAAATTGGATTCCATTAGCCGATGAACAAGCCCTTAAAATCTCAGCCAGTTTACAGCAAAGCTATCTTCCCTGAAAAGCAATGGTGTCAGGGCTTTGATCCCTTGGGCGAAATTCTACCAACGGGCGATCGCCCTATTTTTTTAGCGCCTTTTCGACTGCTTGCCTGCTATGAATGATTCGAGCCCAATTGGCCAAACAGAGCTCAATCTGCTCCTTGTCTCTGATCCTTGTCGTTGTATGAATCGGAGCACTGGATGTCAGAGATTTTGCGATAATGATGACATGTGGTTCGCAAAAGCCATCTGCTTTACGCCCATATTTGTGGCCGTTCCCATCATCACCTCAAGCCCTAGGCCGCCAATGTGAGCCTCTGAACATTGCAGCTACAGACACAACATCGGTTGCAAAGGGACGAATCTGATCATGGACATTCAACAGTTTTTACACGAATACAATCAAGGCTATCGTGATTTCTCCGGTATATGGCTCCATGGAGCTGACCTCAGGGGGCATTGTCTCAGCGGAATTAATTTAAGCCAGGCAGATCTTAGTGAGGCAAATTTGAATGGTGCCGATCTAAGCCGGGCCAACCTAAGTCAGGCTAATCTGACCTGTGCCGCCCTAGCAAAGGCAGACCTCAGCGGCGCCCAGATGCAAGAAGTCAACCTTATCGGCGCTGACTTAAGTGAAGCAAGTCTAGTCGGAACCAACCTGGTTGGAGCGGATTTACGCACTGCTGATCTAGAGGCAGCAGACTTACGGGGAGCCAATCTCACCAGAGCAGAGGTGAGTGGCGCTAGTTTCCGCCATGCCAATCTTGTCAACACCCACATCGACGGGGTGGACTTCGAATCAGCAGATTTAGAAGGCAGTGACTTACGACAGGCAGAATCTTACAGTTCTGCCCATCTAACCACGATCTCATCCCGTCGCTGGATATCTTGGGGCATCCATTAGGCACTGCCGCTATCAACAGCCCGACTTTTAACGGTGATTGACTGCAGCTGGTAAAACGGGCGATCGCTGGCTATTTGCTACTAGCGATCGCCAATGGCCCCCGGTATTTTGATCAGGGGCTATTGGCTGTAAGTCTGTTCGGCACTTATGCAGCCTCAGCGGCTTCGTCCTGGATCTGAACTAAATGAATGTGCTTGTAGCCGAGCTTGATTTGAAACTCATCCCCGGGCTGTAAACCCATTTCCTTAGTGTAAGCCGCACCGATGACAATTTGGCCATTGCTGTGAACCGTCACCGTATAGGAAGGTTCACGGCCTCGACCATCTCGTGTCTTTTCGGGTTCTAGCACAATGCCCTTGGCTTCTAGCAACGCATCATAGAAGTCCGACATATTAACACGGCTATCACCGTCCTTTGTGACTGTGTAGTAACCGCATTCCTTGGCCGTCTGTCGCTTCGAGAGATGCTGTAAATCCTTAACCTTCTGGAGTAGGGCTTTACCTGTGATCGGTGCCTTTTTCTCTGCCATCTATCTGAAAACTAAACTAATAACCTATACATAATACTCAAAAATTCTCAAATCACACATTCCATAAAATTTCCGGCTAGGACCACATAAACCAGCTCAAAGATTTGGCTTAAATCTATCTCTCTGATTGATGCATATGACCATAACCAAATTCCGCTGCTCGTTCATAGGCAGAGCTCAATTTCTATCTTCATGGCGCTGGCTGAATAGGGTACAACCTTTCCAATGGCTCAGACGCTCCAAACCTAGACCCTATGAGGCGCATACTCAGTTTCCCTCCCTCCGAGCCAGGTCAGCATTTCTAAACTCTGCACCCAAGATCCGTTGCAAGAGCCGCAGCTCATCAATCCCTAGAGGCTGCGGTTCTTTGGGGGGCTTCTCCTACTGGGCTGTCCAGCCTATTGCGGCTTCCAGCGTCAAAGCCAGTTCAACTGGGGTCCACTCCATGTCAGCTTCAGAATCTATTGGCAGCACCACAGCCCGATGAAGCATGGGGATAAAGAAATGTAGATTAAAACCCCCAAGATTTTACGCAGCCGATTAGATAGCTTTAAGAGCAACCCAATCAGACTCTCCCGTGTTTATGAGCGGTCCACCATTGAATACAGACCGTCGCAAGCGAGTCTTGCTGGTTGAAGATGATTCAACCAATCGGCTATTGTTCACAGACTACCTGAGCCGACAAAGCTATCAGGTGATGGCCTTACCCGATGGAACAACGCTTTTAGAAGAAATTGAACGGTTTCAACCTGACGTACTGCTCATCGATGTGGGGCTGCCCTACATCGACGGATTAACTCTGCTGCGACGACTGCGAGCAATCCCGCGGTGGCAAAACTTACCCGCAATTGTGATGTCTACCTACGTATTCCAGAGTGATTACGAGCCAGTGGCCAGTTCAAGTATCAAATACTACCTAGCAAAGCCGGTACGCCTTGAAAACCTATCTAGTTTGCTCAAGCAGCTGCTTTCAGAAAATGATCCCGAAGCGACAACCTAATATTGCAGCGTGATGGAATTCTGGCTGGATCGAAGTGGCGGTTGGTTAGTCCGCATGGCTACGCCTATCGGTGATAAACGTTTCTACATCGTGATTCAGATCCTGTACAGCTCCAGAGATTTCCTCAATCTCAGCTTCGATCTGAGCAACAATCAACGTCAACGACTGCAGTCGCTCCAAGATACTCTGCACGTGCTCACGATAGCGATGCTCGAAAACATTCAAATCCATAGTTTGGTGCCAGTGTCGATGTCCAGGTATTTCCATCAAAGCATGGCTGGCACACGCAAGCCAGGATTGTCTTATTTATTACGTCATCGTGCGTATTTTTTGCTAATTGTCCGGAATGCAGTCGATGCCCTTGAAAGCTTCAGACTGATAGCTTATTTCTGTCTTGACCAACCCGCAACTTGGCCAGCCCGCAAACTCCAATCCATTCCGAAACACTTAACCTAAAAAGACGAAAAAAGGCGGTGATACCTATATCATCGCCTTGACTTTATCGAGTTTTTACAGAGCCCTGATGCTGTGCCAGGATAGGCCTGCTTAGGCAGGAGACAACACTACCGTTAAGGTGCGCCGATCAAACGACTGAACTTTGCCAGATTCCTTCAAATCTTCGACCACCCGGTTCAGCAACTCCAAGGCGCGATCGCGGTGCTGATGTTCTCGCCCACGTAAACGCACTAAAAACTTGACCGAGTTCCCCTTAGCCAGCCATTTAAGGGCCCGATCAATGCGAATTTTATAGTCAGACTCACCAACGTTAGGGCGCAGCTTGACCTCCTTCAAACTGACTTTTGTGCTCTGTTTCTGCCGCTTACTCTGCTGGTACTGCAGTTTTCCGTAGTCCAAAAGCTTAGCGACCGGAGTATCGTTGTCTCCCTTGGAAACAACGACCAAGTCGAGGCCCACTTCTTTAGCTAGCTGAAGAGCATCGCGAGTATCCGTCAGGCCGCGGTTGTTGTTTTCATGGTCGATGAGTAGCACCTGTGGCGCTTTGATTTGGCGGTTAACCAACTTTTTATCAGCGATAGGACCTCTCTCCTTGAAGAGCTCAACAGGGATTAGCTACACCAAGTCCAGCTCGAGAACCATAGTTTTCCCTCGGGGAAAACTCCGCTTCTGGACTTGGACAAGGTTTAGAAGCCGATAAATTTTAAATAATTTTAGTCCAGCTCAACTCTCTCTGGTCCAGTTCCCTAAGAAAGTTTTAAATCTGGTGAGTTTGACGGTGTAGTATGACTTGTCAGCTCCCCAAGGGATGAAACCCATGCCGTTGTTAAAGTCATTACGCCAGCCCCTCTCCCAGGCATGTGGCGGCTGGCCATTGCTGCACTGGGTTGCTGGCATCGCCCTTCTACTCAGGCTGCTAGTCGCCTTTGGCTCTGAGCAAATTTGGCACCCCGACGAAGTTTTTCAATATCTAGAACAGGGCCATCGTCTAGCTTTTGGCTACGGTACGATCCCCTGGGAATACCGCTACGGTATTCGCAGCTGGCTACTGCCGGGGCTGATTGCCGGCGTTCTGGCTATTTGCCAGCGGCTCGGCCTAGGCGATCCCCATTTCTACATTCCCTTGATTCAAGGCCTCACCTGCCTGGTCTCCCTAGTCCTGGTTTACTGCGCCTACTGGCTGGGCCGACAGCTGGTCTCCGAAGCGGTGGGGCGGGTGGCGGCGGTGCTGACGGCCCTGTGGCATGAGCTGCTGATCGTTGCCCATAAGCCCACCCCGGAAATTTTTGGAGCCTATTTGCTGGTGCTAGCGTTGACCCTGATTGTGGTCAAGGGTCAGCGGGGATCAGCGGTGCTGGCCGGCGTCTGCTGTGCAACAGCGGTAGCCTTACGGCTGCAGTATGCTCCGGTCGCCTTGGTACTCATTGGTGCTGCCAGCTACTACTGGCGGTGGAAACAAATCGCGATCGCCCTCCTGAGTGGCCTGGCCGTCATAGCTGCAGCAGGAGCCCTCGATGCCTACACCTGGGGCTTTCCGTTCGCCTCTTACTATCACAACTACTTATACAACAAGGTGTACGGCGTCAGCCTGCTCTGGGGACGCCAGCCCCTCTGGACCTATCCGCTGCTGTTGGCCTTTAACTCGGGGGGCGTTTTCCTAGGGGCGATCGCCTACAGCCTGATTCGAAAGCCCCCTAAGCCTTGGCTACTGATGGCCATGGTAGCCAGCGTCGTGATCCCCCATACCCTCATAGGGCACAAGGAATACCGATTCATTTTTGTTGCCATTCCCCTGTGTTTACTGTTGACAGCCATCCTGCTAGTGGACTTAGCCCAAAGATTTTCCCAGCGGCAATCCTGGCTACGCTTCCTGGTGGGCTATCTAACCGTGTGTTCCATCGCTGGAGTCTTAGTTAACACTCGCCTGCTGAGTCGAAGCGACACTTTGCAAGCTTCTCTCTATTTAAATGACGCTCCCCGTGTAGAGTCAGTCCTAAACCTCCATTCGGTTTGGTTCAACGCTGGCGGCTACTACTACCTCCACCGGGACGTTCCCTTGTACTTTGCTGAGCATTTGCCCGAACAGCCCATAGATTTTGCCGATCACTTCAGCCATATCATCGTCAAAAGCAACCATGCCCCTATTCCTGGGTTCGAGCCCATCGCCCAGTTTGACAGCGCCACAGTGCTCGCCAACCACCAGGATGGCCCTTATCAACTCATAGAAACCGACCCTCGTATCCCTCTCCAGGGAGGCGTAGACGGAATTTACGAACCCCGTATTACTCCTCGGTTTTAGGGCTTTCAATGGGTTTTCAGTCTTAAATCAGCTGTCTATTCGGCCTTAGCAATTTCTCTGTGGATGTCGTGAAGAGTCAAGAGAATCCATTGCTGGCAATTTCTAACCAATAGTTAGACAATAATCCCGCCACCGATTGAGGTGGATATCTCTGAGATTTTACGACCATGGAGTCATCTGCACATTTCACGGGAGACTTCACCACCATGACCACCCACGATCCACTCCAGCATGCAGTTGGTGTTTTCCCTTCCAAAGAGCATGCCCAACAGGCCATCGAGAGCCTCAAATCTAATGGTTTTCCGCTGCAGCAAGTCTCGGTCGTAGCCAGAAAATCCGAAGATAATCAGTATCTTTCGGGCATAGAAATTCAAGAAACAGTTGGCAATCAGTCAGGTCCGGCGGCTAAAGATGGGGCTGTAGTCGGCGGAGTCGGCGGAGCCGTTCTCGGAGCCACCGAAGCATTAGGTGTAACGACAGCCCTTGCCCTGTTACCTGGAGCCGGACAGGTTCTAGTATTTGGCAGCGTTGCCGCCAATGCACTGGCCACTGCCGTAGCTGGTGGTGCCATCGGGGCAGCCGGTGGTGGCCTAATTGGCGGTCTCCTAGGTTGGGGTGTCCCTGAGAAACATGCCAAGATTTACCAGGATCGAGTCATTGATGGACAATACCTGGTGTTGTTAGAGGGCACTGAAACTCAGGTTAATCAAGCTGCTAACTGGCTAAATCCCAAGGGCATACAGGAATGGAATGTATATGAAATCAAGCATGCCTAGACAGGCTATCCTCAGAACCGTCTCGATTACCTATCCATGAATCGGCTAGCGCAGCTTTTGCTTGATGAAAGCCAGCATCTTGCCCAGCTGTCCTTTAAGCTGGGCGACTTCAGCCTCTAGTTTCGCCACCCGCTTTTGCAAAGCCACTACATCATCTCCCCCCGCACCTGTAGGTGCGGCTGCGGCTGTGGATACGGCTGCAGCCGCAGACGTAACTGCGGACCTGGGCTTACGGGCTTTAGCCATAGCCGCTTTGATGGCTTCAATCAGTTCCTTCTGCTCGAAGGGCTTTTGAATGAACTCGAAGTATTCAAAAGGCTCGGTAATTTTTTCGGTGACTTCTTCCTTGCGCCCAGACATCAGCACTAAAGGAATCTTCTGGAGAGCAGGTTGGGCCTGAATCTCCTGAAACACTTCCCAGCCGCTTTTTCGCGGCAGTAGAAAGTCGAGCATAATCAGGTTAGGACGCTGTTGCAGGATGGCATCCATGCCCTCAACCCCGTCTTGAGCTTCGATCACCTCGAAATTACCTTGGGGCAGCATGTCGCGCACCCGCATGCGAATTACTCGGCTGTCGTCGATAACTAAAATCTTGTGACCTGCCACAATTCATTCCCCTTAACACGGTACCGAAGCGCTTAAGCCTGCACTGCCCGATTGGCAACGGGCATTGGCAATGTGCTTGGGCTGAATCAAGCCCACACAGACATCACGAGGATAGGGACAGCCCTAAGTGCAAAATCAAGTATAAACACAGAAAAAAATTGTCACAACCGCCGCAAAGGTACGGAGCTGCTTCCTTTGATTCAGTTCATTCTGAGCTATACCGGCCTAGTTTACCCATTCTCCCAAGACAAGACGCGCTGCTTCGAAACACAGCAAAGCCGGTTAGACGATTAGGGACCTGATTGGGAGGCCGCCCCACTCGAAGTAGGAGAACAGTCCAGGGCTAACCAGAAGTCACCTGTTTAGAATGGACTCTGAAGCTAGAGCCAGTTTATGATTGCCGATTCCCAACCCCTGCCCAAGTCTAAAGCCGACCTTCGCAGCCTTCCCCCCTGGCTACGTCGATCTATCGGCACCGCTAGCGAAATTTCTACCGTCCAGAAAATCATCAAACAGCGGGGGATCCACACGATATGCGAAGAAGGCCGCTGTCCCAATCGAGCCGAATGCTACGCCCAGAATACCGCTACGTTTCTGTTGATGGGGCCTGTGTGCACCCGTGCCTGCGGGTTTTGCCAGGTGGACAAAGGCCATGCCCCCATGCCCCTGGATCCCAATGAACCGCAGAAAGTTGCCGATTCAGTGCGACTGTTGGGCTTGAAATATGTGGTGCTGACCTCAGTGGCCAGAGATGATTTGCCAGATGGGGGAGCGGGGTGGTTTGTGGCAACGATCGCGGCGATTCGCTCAGAAAATCCTGGCACGCAAATTGAAGTACTAACTCCAGATTTTTGGAGCGGCCCCAAGCCTCGCATCAGCCAGCGCCAGCGGATTGAGCAGGTGGTCAACGCTGAGCCCGCCTGCTTCAATCACAATGTCGAAACCGTGCGGCGGCTCCAGGGGCCGGTGCGGCGGGGGGCTAAATACGATCGCTCTCTGGATGTGCTGCGGGACGTAAAGGCCATCAACTCGGCCATCCCTACCAAGTCGGGGCTGATGGTGGGCCATGGCGAAACCGAACGGGAGCTGATTGAAGCCATGCAGGACTTGCGGGCGGTGGGCTGTGATCGCCTTACCATCGGCCAGTATATGCGCCCGTCCCTGGCCCATCTGCCGGTGCAGAAATACTGGACGCCGGAAGAATTTGAGGAGTTGGGAGCAATTGCCCGTTCTTTAGGGTTCAGCCATGTGCGATCCGGGCCGCTGGTGCGGAGTTCTTACCATGCAGGGGAAAAACCCTAACTTTGATCAGGGTATTTTCTCGCCTCAATCCCCAAAATTCTGTGCCTATGACCCGTGTTGGGGCAAACGCCGTTTGCCCCCATAAATTCAGGCGATCGCCGCACAAATTTCCTACCTTTCGTCAAACAGCAAATCAGAGGCGGCTTTCACCTGCTCCAAAGGAGTTGTATTGGCAGGCAGCAGGGGCAATCGCACCACGGTGCCAGCGAAATAGTCTCGAGGTAGCTCGTCGCCGGACTGGTAGCGGTTGTGTACCAGGTAGTTTTGAGCGATGCCCATGTCTGTCAGAGTCAGGCTCAGGCGCTGGGCTTCCGCCAGAATCGCCGACTGGTTTTGCACCACCCCGATGAACTCCGTGTACTGGGGATCCTTGAGCTTCGCCTGGGCCTCCATGACCCGCTTACGGAGGGTACGCAGGCGACCCATCAGATCGACCCGGCCTACCACGTCCTTATACTTAATCCACAGCTTGAAGATCCAGGCCAGCCAGTCCCCCAGGGCTGTGGGCATTTCCAGAAACCTCAGCAGGTGGCCGGTGGGAGCTGTATCCAGAATAATAATCTGCTGCTCGTTTCGCTCCAGCAGATCCATTACCGTGATTAGCGAGAGCATTTCGTCAATCCCAGGGAGAGCCTGGGCGACGATCTGCCGCCAGGCCTCCGGGCCATAGGCCAGCTGGATGCCGCTGTCAGCTCCGGTGTCGCCGCTAATCATCTCCGCCAGTTCCCACAGATAGTCGGCGCGAAACTGATCTAGCACGACTCGGGCATCGACTTCCTGGGCAGTGAGTCCGCCATAGAGCCGCAGGGGTTCATGGCCTAGCTCCTGTTCCAAGGCATCGCCTAGAGAATGGGCCGGATCGATAGACATCATCCGAATGGCAGCGTCTGGGTAGCGATGGGCCAGATGCCAGCCGATCGCCGCGGAGACGGTAGTTTTGCCAACGCCGCCCTTGCCTCCCACTAAAATCAACCGCCGACCGGCCTCCAGAAAGTCTGCAAAGCCGGGAGACACCGATTCTGGCCAGGCGATCGCGGTGGCTTCGGCCTCCGTGTCGGTTATGCTCAGGGGTTGGAATGCCCCCAGCAGGGCGTCGAGGACAGAGCCACCGACCGGTTCAGTGGTCTGCAGGGGCAGGCCCCAGGCGTGTTCTGGGCCAAATAGCTGCTGAAACTGCCGCAGAATGGGCTGCTGGGCGGCCTTGACCTGGCCGTGGGCGATCGCCAGCCGGTTCACAATCACGCCGCCCATGGGAATCTGGAGCTGGCCTAAGGACTGCCGAAACCGCTGGCTCTCCGCAAAACTCATGGGTTCAGGAATCGCCACGATCCAGCAGGCGGTGCGCTGGGGATCCTGCAGCAGCGATCGCCCCTCTGCCAAATCCCGCTGCATATTCTGAATAAAGTCGTCGGCCTGATCGGGGGTGTAGCGGCCCGAGAGGGTTTCGCTCAAATAGCGATGCTTAGCCTGGAACTGCCCTAGGGAAGCCAGCAGCGTATCCAAAAAATCCATTAGGGAAAAAAGATTGAGGGTGTGGCCGCTAGGGGCCATGTCCACCACCACCCGATCTACCTCAGATTCTCGCAGTAGCCGCTCGATTTCCAACAGCGCCATCAACTCATCCAGACCGGGCCAGCCCATATCCCACACCGGGCTGAGGTCGTCATCTTCGACAAAGCTGCCTCGCTCCACCAGCAGCTCCAGCACCTCGCCGTAGTCAGTTCGAAACTGGGCCAGCAGCGCTGCCGCATCTAGTGCCCTGACCTGGAGGTTCTCAAAATCTAGAAATGTCTGTGGCTGGTTATTGACCGTCACCTGGAGCACGTCCCCTAGGGAGTGAGCCGGGTCGGTAGAAATCAGCATCACCCGCTGATCGGGGTGCTGGCGGGCTAGCTGTCGAGCTATACCGCAGGCGCAGGTGGTCTTGCCCACTCCCCCCTTGCCGCTAAACATCACCAGATGGGCATCGCTAAATAGCTGCATTGCGAAATTTATCACTTCCTGCCGTCCCTCAGAGATTTCCCGGATGGCTGGGCAACCTACGCTCAGACCGTGGGAAACGCAATAAATCGAAATCGCGCCATGAATGACTTCTTCAAAGGCTTTGAGCAACTGCTAGAACTGGCCAAAACCCTGGAGGAAAAAGCCGAAAAAGGGGAGCTGAAGACCGACATTCGGATCAATAGCCGCACCATGAGCAATATTCCCCGTCAGGGAAACATCCCGGATATTGGCGTCAGCCGCATGGGGAACAACGCTCCTAGTCAGAGCGACCCAGCTGTAGAAGAAGTGATCGTGACGCCACCTCCTAGCAGTTCTCCAGAACCCACGGCTGAATCTACGGCAGAGGTTCCCCATCCCGAAGATCGCCCCACCCTCAAGGACGTGGGAGGACTCTCCGCCGTGCTGCAAGAACTGCGGGAACTGGTGGAAATTCCCCTGAAACGGCCCGACGTGCTAGCCAAGCTGGGGCTGGAGCCTACCCGCGGAGTGCTGCTGGTGGGGCCACCGGGCACCGGCAAGACCCTCACCGCCCGATCGCTAGCGGATGAATTAGGGGTGAACTACATCGCGATCGTCGGCCCGGAGGTGATGGGCAAGTACTATGGTGAAGCCGAAGCACGGCTGCGGACAATTTTTGAAAAAGCGAAGAAAGCCGCCCCCTGCCTGGTATTCATTGACGAAATCGACAGCCTCGCCCCGGATCGCAGCAAAGTCGAAGGAGAGGTAGAAAAGCGGCTAGTGGCTACGCTGCTGGGGCTGATGGACGGCTTCGCCGCCACCAAGGGCGTGATCGTCCTAGCCGCCACCAACCGCCCCGACCATTTGGACCCAGCCCTGCGCCGTCCCGGTCGCTTCGACCGGGAAGTGCAGTTTCGAGTGCCCGATCGCCAGGGTCGCTTAGAAATACTCCAGATCCAGACCCGCACCATGCCCCTAGACG
>PYEQ01000410.1 GCA_003017785.1 filamentous cyanobacterium CCP5
CTCTAAATGAGTCCTTCCCTGGTCGTCGCTGCTGGCCCCGTAGGCGGCGATGCCTCGCTCATAGGCCGGTAGGGTGTCTTGCTTCAGGCGGCGAACAGGCTCTATTTCAGCATCGAGCACTTCGTAAATGGCAATGGGCTCCGATCGCCCCTTGACGATCACCCGGTCCAGGAAGCGCAGCTGATAGGGATAGGGAACGGGTAGCTGCGATCGCACGGCCTCCGAAATCAGCAGCGACGCTCCGTAAACCTTGGTAATGCCCTCCAGTCGAGCCGCTAGATTCACCGTATCTGAGAGGGCATCCCCCTGAATCCGGTTGTGTTCGCCAATCATGCCCAGCATCAGGTGTCCCACGTGGATGCTAATGCCAATGTCAATGGGCACCTGGCCCTGGCGCTGCCGCTCGGCGTTGTAGTCTCGCACCCGCTGAAACTGAATAATCCCAGCCTCGATGGCGTCTTCGACCCGCTCTGGAAACACCGCCATCATGCCGTCGCCGATAAATTTCACCACAAACCCGTTTTGGGCCCGAATCTCTGGAGAAATCTGGCGCAGATAGTCATTGATGAAGGAAAAAATTTCCGGGGGAGTCATTTTCTCCGCCAGGCTGGTGAAATAGCGGATATCTGAAAACATCACCGCCATTTCCCGGCTGACATGGTCCCCCAGAACAATCTCCGTGACGCTCTCTTTCTGCAGAAAGCGCAGATACTCCGGCGGGAAAAATCGGGCAAAGGCATCCTTTTGGCGCTCCAGGGCCGCAAAGGATGCCTGCAGCTGGGCGGCCATCTGATTCACCGAATCCCCCAGCTGACCGACTTCGTCCCGGCGGTTGAGAGTAACCCGACGGTCCCAACTGCCCTGGGCGATGTCCTTGACGGCGGCATTCAGCTGCAAAATCGGCCGAGTCACCCGCTGGGTCGACAAAATCCCGATCACCAGGGCGATCGCCAGGGCCACCCCGCATAGCCCAATCGTCAGGCGAGTATTGGCGTGAATCTGGCCCATAAAGTCCGACTCGGGCACCACCACCACGATCAGCCAGTCCAGCCCCAGGCCGTCACTAAGGGGCAGCACCCCCAAATACTGCCGCTCCCCGGCCAGGTCGACGATAAACTGCTGTCCCTGACGGATCTGGTTAAAGGCGCCATAGCGACTCTGGAGCTCCTGGGCCGACTGGCTGACCAGGGGGTTGCTGCTGGCCGTCGCCTTGAGAAAGACGGTTTGATCCTGCCCCTGGCGGATCATCAGGGGCTCGTCCGTGGAGCTGGAAATCAGGTTGCCCTGGCGATCGATCACATAGGCCTGCCCAGAATCTCCCACCTTGAGACCGGCCAGAAAACTGCGAAACTCCTCTGGGAGTACCACATCTGTCGCACAGACTCCCAGCAGCTGACGATCGCGCTCATCGTAAACCGGCAGCGCCGCCGTCACATTCGGTAGCCCCGTCGTAAAGGCAAAGTACACCTCCGTCCACACCGGCCGTTCCGCCTCGATCGCCGCCCGATACCAGGGCCGCTGTCGGGAGTCATAGCGCTCTTCAGCACTGCTCAGGTAGTGCAGTCGGCTGCCCCGCACATCCAGGCTGTAGTAGTCCCGCAGAAAGTCGTTGTTCCCATTGCTATAGGACAGCTGGAGTTCTCCCGTTTCCGGCGATCGCAGCATGCCAAAAAACTCCCCGGAGCGAGCGCTGCCGCAGTACACAAAGGCGATGGTCGGGTAGATCTTCATCTGCTGAAACAGCAGGTGCTCGCCGCTTTGGGCCCCGACCACATCGAGTTCGCCGTAGGTAAAGGCCGCCGCGTTGAGCCGATTAATCGCATGGGGAGCGCCAAAATAGCTGCGCAGTTCCCGCTGAATCCGGGCCGAAATTTCATCCCGCAGCTGGGTGGCCAAATCCTCGACCGCCTGCTGACCGTTGCGAAAGGACAGATAGCCCACCAGCCCCACCGCCGCCACAATCTGCACCAGCACCGGCACCGTAAACATCAGCCGCAGGGATGAGGGTCGGCAAGTCGGTAGTTGGGTCGCGATCCGGTTAGCAACCTGACGGTAAAAACGACGGAGTCGGGGCAGCTTCATGGCGAATCCTTAGGGCTTCGGGATTCTGGTTGTCCCACAGAATATAGCCGCTGACCTTGCGGCATTTCATCCAGACGGTCCAATCTAGTCTCTCAACCTCAGGGTCAGTGTGCCCTGCAGGGTTGTACCCCGCACTCCCCAAACCAATCTCAGCGGCAGTGATAGGATGTAAAGCCGGTCCAAGTTCAGACCTCAGGATTTGCCCGGACAGGGAAACCACCGGCCTCGCTCTGAACTGGGTACGGTCGCACTGCAGCCATGGCGATGCCCTTTCACTTTGTTCCCGGTATTCATCCCCCCAACCCTCAGGCTGATAATGAGTCGACCGGCTCTGCCTGGTGGTTCGTCTTTATCGGTCGGCAGCTGGTGCTCCAGCAAGCAACCCTGACACCACTCCAGGTCCGTGCCCTGGCTCCGTTGGGACTGGATGCCCGGCGCACTCAATATTTAGGACAGCTCAACGGCCAGCCCTGCTACGGGGCTGAACTGCCGGAGGACAGCGTTTTGCCCCCCCAGCTGGTAGCCAGGGAACTGCGATCGCTCTACGGCGTTCTAGCCAACGACTGGCTCGACCTGGCCGGACTGGCGTTTCAAATCCTGGAGTGGGACCGCACCCATCAGTTTTGTGGTCACTGTGGCACCCCCACCCAGGCGGCAGCGGCAGAACGGGCCAAGCGCTGCCCCAGCTGTGGTCTCAGCCAGTATCCGCGGATTTCCCCGGCGATGATTGTGCTGATTTCCCGGGGTGATGATATCTTACTGGGCCGCGCCCCCCGGTTCCGCCCCGGCATGTACAGCCTGATTGCGGGCTATGTGGAATCCCACGAGTCTTTAGAAGCCTGTGTGGTGCGAGAAGTGCAAGAAGAGGTCGGCATCGAGGTGGCCAATATTCGCTACTGGGGCTCCCAGCCCTGGCCCTATCCCCACACCCTGATGGTAGGCTTCACCGCTGACTATGCCGGGGGCGACATCGTGGTTGACCCCCATGAACTCACCGATGCCCGCTGGTTTGCCAAGCATCAGCTGCCGGATTTGCCCTCGGAAGCCAGCATTGCCCGCAAGATGATCAACTGGTTTGTTGGGCAGTCTTGAACAGGCTCGATTCTCTATAGAGATCTAGAGTTCAGCCCCAACATGCAGCCAGTCCCCCCATCGGCTGACGGGAGGACTGGTTGGGGTTGATGGAGCGAGAATGTAGCGTGGGTCAAAGGGAGTGCGACCCACTGAAGCTGGCCGAACGTGGCTAAAGCCCGTAGGTCTCGTCTCTTTATCGAAGGAACATCGACGAAGGCTGCTAAATGAAGCGCCGATGTGGTTGAAGCACATCCACCCAGTGACATGCTTGGCGATCGCGATTGTCTGCTTCGCACTCGCGATTGTCTGCTTCGCACTCGCCCGTACTTGCTTGGCGATCGGGTGTGCTTGCTTGGCGATCGCGATTGTCTGCTTGGCGATCGCCCGCACTTACTTATCGCCAAGGTGCACTTGCTTATCTGTAGGGCACCGCCAACCCTACAATGCTGGCAGCATTAAGGGAGAAAGTGATACTGCTTTTCGCTGGCTTTCTTCCTTCGGGAGACGCGAGGCGAACGACTCCGCTCAGCCAGCGAAAAGCTTCTACCGCTCCTGAATCAAAGTTGAAAGAAACGAACTTGTTTGCAGAATCGCTCCCTGTTCGCGCAGCGGCTCCAGAGGAGCAACGGAGTCGTTGGCGCAGCCTCTCCCAGAGGGAGAAAGAGAACGCCTACCCTGCCAAAACTGGAGTCCTAGGGAAAGAACGTATAAGGTGATGAGTAGGCTTTGCGGCCTGTCCCTATCCACCTCCAAAGTCCCTATGAGTAAATGGTTAGATCACAGCGTCTTTGCCGATGTTGACGTGCCCATTGAGCTGTCCTGGGAGCTTTGGTCCGATCTGGAGCAAATGCCCCGCTGGATGCGCTGGATTGATTCGGTGCGGGTGCCGCCGGAAACGCCGGATATTTCCATTTGGAAGCTGGCGACGGGCGGACTGGAATTTACCTGGCAGTCGCGAATTACCAACCTGGTGCCGCTGCAAATTATCCAGTGGGAATCGGTGGACGGACTGCCGAACCGGGGGGCGATTCGCTTCTATGACCACAAGGGCACCAGCACCGTGAAGCTGACGGTGTCTTACTCGGTGCCGCCGATCATTCAGTGGATGGACAACCTGTTTCTGGGCCGAGTCGTGGAGAGCACCCTCCAGGCGGACATGGATCGCTTCCGCACCTATGCTGAGGAAGCTCAGCAGGCTAGAACGGCGTAGGTCATGGCAAGCAGTCTGGATTTGCACATCAGGGCACGTCTGGAGCAGTGGGACTTTGAAGGACTATTTTGTCAAGATCTAGGCTGGGCAGCCCCGGAGGAACTAGAGCTCTCCATAGACGGTCGATGGCTGGCGATCGCCGGATCCAGCGCCGCTGTAGAAATCCCGGTGAACACCTGGCCCGATCGCTCTGAGCGCCGATCGCGCTATGCCCAGCTGCGCCAGCAGATCGCCGATCCGCTGGTGATCTGGGGGAAGGGCGATCGCTGCCTCTGGCAG
>PYEQ01000411.1 GCA_003017785.1 filamentous cyanobacterium CCP5
CCCCCTATCCCCACCAGCAGGAAGCCCTAGAGGCCTGGATCAAGAACCAGTGGCGAGGGGTGGTGGTGCTGCCCACGGCCTCCGGCAAGACCTATCTGGCCCAGATGGCCATGGAGGTCACTCCCCGCAGCACCCTGATCACGGTCCCCACCCTGGATTTAATGCACCAGTGGTACGCCCAGCTAGAGGCGGCGTTCCCTGATGTGGAGGTGGGTTTACTGGGGGGCGGATCCCGCGATCGCACGCCGATTTTGGTGGCCACCTACGACAGCGCCGCCATCCATGCCGAGACCCTGGGGAGCCGCTATGGGCTGCTGATCTGCGATGAATGTCACCACCTGCCCAGCGACTTTAACCGGGTGATTGCCGAATTTGCGATCGCCCCCTATCGCCTGGGCCTCACCGCCACCCCTGATCGCGCCGATGGCCGCCACGCCGACCTGGATACCCTGCTGGGGCCGGTGATCTATGCCCGCAGCGCCGAAGACCTCTCAGGAACGGCTTTAGCCCCCTATCAGGTGGTACAGATCAAGGTGAGTTTGTCGGATCAGGAGCGCGATCGCTACGACCAGCTCACCGCCCGCCGCAATAAATTTTTGCAGGAGTCGAATATCTGGCTCAGCTCCGCCCAGGGCTGGCAGCGGTTTGTGCGAGCTAGCGCCCAGTCCCAGGCGGGCAGACGGGCAATGCTGGCTCACCGGGAAGCCAAAACCATCGCTCTCGGCACCGCCGGCAAGCTGAAGAGTTTAGAAGACCTGCTGGCCAAGCACTATCCCCAGCGAACGATCGTGTTTACCAACGACAATGCCACCGTCTACCGGATCTCCCAGGACTTTCTGCTGCCCGCCATTACCCACCAGACCCCGGTGAAGGAGCGCCACAGTATTTTGCAGGCGTTTCGCAACGGTGAATTCCCGACTTTGGTGGTCTCCCACGTGCTCAATGAAGGGGTAGACGTGCCCGATGCCCAGGTGGCGATATTGCTTTCCGGCAGCGGCTCGACTCGGGAATACATCCAGCGACTGGGGCGAATTTTACGCAAGGGCAGCGGCCATAAACAGGCCCTGCTCTATGAGGTGATCGCCGAAGCCACCACGGAAGAAAATATTTCCCTGCGGCGACGAAAGCCCCAAAAGTCCTATCAGCTGGAGCTTGTGCCCAAATATCAGCCGGGGACAGCTGCCCTGCCAAAAGCCGCCGAACCCGGAGGAGATTGGCCGTCACCTGCCGGTGAGGAAGAATAGATCACCTGCTCCGCTGCCCCCAGTAAAACCATCGAGAATGCAACAGCCCTAGAGCCCCGCTGTCGCGGCACCGCTGCATTTTAGAAAGTATTCCAATTCGCCCTGGCCAAAACCCTGTAAATTTGGATTGCCTTTACGGGGCAGGGCAACTTCCCAAAGCCTTAGCCCGTCGTCTCTTCCAGAATTCATCTATGGCAGATCACAAGCGTATCGGTATTTTGACCAGCGGCGGCGACTGCGCCGGACTCAATGCCGTCATTCGAGCGGTCGTCAATCGGGCCGTGCGCGCCTACGGCTGGGAAGTGCTGGGTATTCACCAGGCCACCCATGGGCTCATGGTCGATCCGCCGGAGGCTCTCCCCCTCTCGATTCGCCGGGTAGAGTCGATTTTGACCCACGGGGGCACCATGCTCGGCACCACCAATAAGGGCAATCCCTTCGCCTTTCCCATGGCCGATGGCAGCCTGCGCGATCGCTCTGAAGAAATCATTGCTGGCTATCGCAAGCTGGGCCTCGACGCCATGATTGGCATTGGCGGCGACGGTAGCCTGGCGATTTTGCGCAAGCTAGCCCAGCAGGGCGGCCTGAACCTGGTGGGCATTCCCAAAACCATCGATAACGATGTGGGTTTAACCGAACGGGCGATCGGGTTTGACACCGCCGTCAACACCGCCACCGAAGCCCTAGACCGGCTGCACTTTACCGCCGCCAGTCACAGTCGGGTGATGATTTTAGAGGTGATGGGTCGGGATGCAGGGCACATCGCCATTAGCGCCGGCATCGCGGGCGGGGCCGATATTATTTTGATTCCAGAGATTGCTTACGACATCGAGCGGGTGTGCGCCAAAATTCACGATCGCGAGGAGCACGGCAAGAACTACTCCCTGGTGATCGTGGCGGAGGCGGTGAAGTCGGCGGGCAATCAGGTGATGACCCAAACCGATGGCCTGGGGGAATGCCGCCTCGGGGGCATCGGACAGCATCTATCTGAACAAATTTGCAAACATACCGGTGCCGAAACCCGGGTGACGGTCCTCGGCCACGTGCAGCGAGGCGGGGTGCCATCGCCCCTGGATCGCCTGATCGGGACCGCCTTTGGGGTGGCCGCTGTGGATCTGATTGCCGAAGAAAAATACGACCAGATGGTGACCTGGCAGCAGCGGGAAGTTCGCAGCGTCCCCCTGGAAGACGCCATTCGCCACTATGCAGCGGTCAACCCGCTCGGAACCCTGGTCAAAACTGCTCGGGGCATGGGCATTTGCCTGGGAGACTAGCTCCCCCAGGATGCCTAGAGCCCAGTCCCCGGGCTCTTCAACTTTGCCCTCAGCCCGGATAATCCGCCCACTGGGCCACCACCTCCGGCGTCCCATACCAGCGGTAGCCGGGCCGGGGGGAATGGTAGACCTGATCGAGCACTAGATTTTTGGCTCCGGTTAGATGGGCGGCATCAATCGGCGTAATGCCATCGCCCCAGCAGTCCCCTCGGCCACCAGTGAGGACGTAGCTGTTGTAGGTAAACCAGCCGCTCCAGCTAGGCCGTCCGTAAACCGCCTTTCCAGCTACGCAGACGTAGTTCACCGTCGGCTCAAAGGCACCGGGATAGTTGTCGTTGACAAAGTCCAGGTTGCGGCGGGTCCAACGCTCTCGACTGACGTGGGGAGTCCCCAGGGTGATCAGGTTCGCCACTCGGTCACGGGCGGCCCAGCGCTGGCGGCGCTGGCGATCGCTGGGGTGAACGTCATAGGGAACTTTTCCCAGATAAATCCGGGCAATCCAGCCCCCAGCCGAATGGCCCACTAAATTCACCTGATCGCACCCGCTTTCGGCCAAAGCCATCTGGACGGTTTCATCCAGCCTGGCTAAGATCGGCGACACCGATCGCCCGCCGACGGTGGGCAGCCAGTCCCAGCGGCTGAGGGGCACCGTGTAGCTGGGGTAGCCGAGGCCAGCCAGGGCCTGTTCCATTTCACGATAAGGAGCGGCGGCGGCCAGATAGCCAGGTAAGATCACCGTTGGTCGGGCCATGAATCTCCCCAAGTTCACGCTATATCCACTGTCCCACGATCTGGGCAAGGGGCCAGTGGCGGCTGAGGGTGCTCAGGCTCTCTGATGGCCCCGGACTCGGCCCCAGACTTGGCTCCGGATATCCAACCCGACGTAACACCCACCGTAGATCCCGAGGCGAATGGAATCCAGACAGTTAAGGGCGGCTGGCCGCTTGATTGGTGTCGGCGTTGGCCCCGGCGATTCCCACCTGATCACCGTCAAAGGGGTGCAGGCCCTCAAGCGATCGCCCGTGGTGGCGTTTCCGGCGGGCAGGCAGCAGCCTGGCACGGCCGAACAAATCATTGCCCCCTGGGGGAGGCGGGGACAAACGCGGCTGCCCCTGGAGTTTCCCTTTGTGCAAGAGATCGGGCTACTCGAAGCCGCCTGGGAGAAGGCTGCTACTCAGGTCTGGACCTATCTGGGCCAGGGGCTAGATGTGGCCTTTGCCTGCGAGGGGGATATCGGCTTTTACAGCACCTTTACCTATCTGGCCCAGACCCTCCAGCGGCACCATCCCCAGATCACCATCGAAGCGGTCCCCGGTATCTGCTCCCCCCTGGCGGCCACCGCCGTCTTAGGACTGCCCCTGACGGTGCGATCGCAAAAGCTAGCCGTGCTGCCCGCCCTCTACACCGTAGACGAGTTAGAGCAGGCCCTATCCTGGGCCGAGGTGGTGGTGCTGATGAAAGTCAGCTCCGTGTACCCACAGGTGTGGTCCCTGTTGAAACGCCATCACCGTCTGGAACACAGCTATGTGGTCGCCTACGCCACCCGCCCGGAGCAGCGTATCTACACTGATCTCAGCCGCCATCCCCAGCTGGAACTGCCCTATTTCTCCTTGCTAATCGTGCAGAAAAATCCGGAATCCCATCCAGATTCGCTAATCTAGGAAGGAAACTTTTGAGAGGGTCGCCGGGTCGAATCTGATTGCGATCGCCACCAACTGCCATGAATTTTTCTTCTCCCCGTCTGCAAGCGCTCCTTCAAGCCGTCGGTCAACCCCCCTGGATTGCAGCAGCAATTTCTGTAGGCTTCCATGGCATTCTGTTTGCCTCAGGGGTCTCCTTTGCCTCCCTCGATGGGGAAACCCTGGGCAGTGGCGGCGGCAGCGATCCGGTGGAAGTGCCGCTCATTGAGCTCACCCCCGATGAGCAGGCTAAGCTGCCCGCCTTTACCCGTCCTGATATCACCGATCCGGCCCTCTCTGGCCTGGGCAACGGCGATTTAGGCAGCTTTGGCCAGGCTTTTCCCGACCGTTTGAGCGGCTCTGGTCAGGACGATTCTGACTCCTTGGAGAATTTGCCCGGGCCATTCTCATCGCCGATGCAAATTTTCAATCCGCCGCCGTTCCGCTC
>PYEQ01000412.1 GCA_003017785.1 filamentous cyanobacterium CCP5
CGCTGCGATCGCCGGGCTATCTCTGGAATCAGCACCGAATCCCGTTCTGGAGAATAGGGACTAAGCCGTTTAGGCTGAGCGGGCTGGGCTGGCAGGCGCGACTTAGACACCGGCTTGGGCCGTTGACCAATAGCTTTTGGCTTCAGAGCAGCTCGTCGCTTGGAGCGTTGACGCGAAGCCCGTACTCCGGTAGAAACGCCAAAACAGCCGAGGGCGCAGAGCCCCACCAGCAGCCCTAGGGACCAGGTAGGAACTAGCTGTCCATCGGGACGACCCGCTGGAGCAATGTCAATGGGCATTGCTGCGATCGCGGCATCGGGGGCATTTCCACTTACCCGGCTAATACCAGCAAATGCCTCTGGCCCTAGACCACGGGTATCTTCCTCTAGGGGATCTGGCGTTTGGGTCTGGGCCTCGGCGGAGGGCGCGGCTAAGGGCTCTGGGGGCGTTCCCGCAGACATCAAGCGGGTGTAGGCGACAGCCGCCAAGCAAATTAAAACCAGCCAAAATCCGCCCACAAGCAACACTGGCCGGTAGCGCCCGACTGAGAACCAAAACTGCAATGACCCTGTGGATAAATGACGTTTGTCCTGGAACAGAGACTCAGGGACATCGGTTGAAGAAAAGGAGGGCCGCGCCATAGTATTAAAGGCCGATTTGGTTACAGTCGTTCTGGCTAGAGCTATTGTAGGAGCTCTCTCAGCTAGATGCCAGACCAGCGGGCTGTAGCTATCGCACCCCAAGGTCAGAGAGGTACCGCTGTGGGTCTTGAGCAACCCAGCCCTGGTCCGAATTGAGACGGACCTCAAACTGAAGAAAAGCTCCAGAACCAGGGCTCAGGGTACCCAGGGTGGCCCCAGCCTGCACGCGATCGCCGACTTTAACAGCCAGCATGTTTAGATTGGCATAGCGGGTCTGTAGCCCCTGGGCATGGTTCACCACAACCAGGCGGCCATAAACTCGATCCTGCCCCGCAAAAGCAACGGTACCTTCCCCTGCCGCCAGCACCGCACTGCCGGACTCCGCCGCCAGGGTCACCCCCGTATTAAAGACCAGTTCCTGGCGCGCCGCGTTTGGCTGCCAACCATAGGCTGCGATGATATTCCCAGGAGCTGCCAGGGGATAGGTCTGTAGGGGATGGTCGGTTGGCACTGAGACCGTGGGGGTGGGCTGCCAAAATACCCCTGGCACAAAAATGCGTTCTGGCACGGTGGCCCGACAGCCGTTAATTTCAAATAAAACGTCTGCACGGCTGTTGTAAGTAGCGGCCGCTTCTTCCCAGGTTAGGCCTGGATTCGGCGCTACGACGCGTCCATTGAACGGGGGAATTGTCAAGGTCTGGCCAGACCGAATGCCCCCTGCAAGACCTCCATTCATTACCGTCAGGGTAGTCGGCAGCAGATTGTATTGGCGGGCAATTTCGTCAATGGTTTCTCCTGCCCTGACCTGGTGGGTGCGCATCCGAGACAAGGCCGGTACGGGACAGCCCGAGGCCGGTTCTGGACTAGAGATTTGGGCCTTAGCTGATAGCCTACCTTGGCTAGCCAAGGTCTCGCCCCCAATTAAAATCAACACTACAGCAGCCCGCAGGCCGAATAACAGCTTGGACATTGATCACCGTGTCAGAACAACATGGACAAACGGTCGAACCCCCGCTTCGAGCGTAGAATCTCCATTCTATAAACGACTACTTCCTAGGCCAGCCGCACTTTTCCCCAGTTTTTTTCGCTAAAGTGGTGCAGTAGGGGTGACCTAGAAACTGCACCAAGTTCATGAGATTGACTGACAGAGCCATAGTGAGAGGGCGTACCGATGGTTAAATTCCCCAAGCAAGCGCTCATAGTTTTGGTGGCTCTAACTGCCGGGGGTGGGGGCGGCTGGGCAGCTCATCAATACTTTTCGCCAGTCACCGTCTCCAATCAGGAACCTATTGACGCCGACGCCGATTCGCCCCAAGCGGTCACAACTTCCCTTCAAGCCCAGGCGGAGCGGCTGAGTCCAGACTTTCCGCCTCAGCGACTGGAAGCTGCCAACTCTAATTTCATTGCCGCTGCGGTAGAGCAGGTTGGGCCTACCGTTGTCCGCATTGATGCAGAACGCTCCGTCGCCAGCACCATGCCTGATGCGCTGCAAAATCCATTTTTTCGTCGCTTCTTTGGAGATGAAGTCCCCGAAGCTCCCATCCCTGACGATCGCATCGAACAGGGAACCGGATCAGGTTTCATCTTGACTGCTGACGGTCAGATTCTGACCAATGCCCACGTGGTCGAAGGAGCAACTTCTGTCAAAGTAACCCTTAAGGATGGAAGGGTATTCGAAGGGGAGGTGGTTGGCACCGACTCGGTTACAGATGTCGCCGTCGTCAAGGTAGAAGCAGAGAATCTCCCGGCGGTTTCCCTGGGTAATACTGAAGATTTAGCGCCGGGACAGTGGGCGATCGCCATCGGTAATCCCTTAGGACTCGACAACACCGTTACCGCCGGGATTATTAGCGCCATTGGTCGCAGTAGTTCTCAAGTTGGCATTCCTGATAAGCGGGTGCAGTTCATTCAAACCGACGCCGCCATCAACCCCGGCAACTCTGGAGGACCGTTGCTCAACGATCGGGGCGAGGTCATTGGCATGAATACCGCCATTCGTGCCAACGCCCAAGGTCTAGGATTTGCCATTCCAATTGAGACGGCTAAGCGCATTGCCGATCAGCTGTTTGAAACCGGAGAAGTTCAACATCCTTTCCTAGGGATTCAGATGGTGGGGCTAACCCCGGAGATGCAGCAACGCATCAACGAAGATCCGGAAATGGGGATCAAGGTTGAGCAAGAATCGGGCGTGATTATCGTCCGCGTCATGGAAGGAACACCGGCCGAGGCAGCGGGGTTGCAGCGGGGGGATATCATTCAACGGGTCAACGGCAAAGCGGTTGAAACCCCCGTCGACGTGCAGGCCCAGGTAGAAAATAGTGAAATTGGTGAAGCGGTTCCGGTCGAGATCCTGCGAAATGGCGAAGTCGAAGAAATAGAGGTTCGGCCCACGGCTTTACCTCAGGATTTACGATAAATCGGCCAAATTATTGATTGATGGTTACTAGCTGTCTTTAACCCAATGGGGGTAGGCAACTCACCATGGCCGGGATTTAGGGAATCCTCCTTTCGCATTAACCTTTATTTAACTTTTCATTACTTCCGGGCCATGCCCCTGCCATAGGCTCTTCGTTAGGCTCAAAACTGATTGCGGTGGCGGTTTTCTATTGCCGCGATCGCAGTTAAACCGCCATAGGAGGGTATCTATGCAATTCCACCGAATGCTTGCACTCACAACCGGCAGCCTAGCCATGCTTGGCCTAGCAGCCCTGCCGATTACGGTCGAAGCTAATGAACAGCAGGCCGACCAGCTGACGGTTGCTCAATCCGCACCTGCCGTTGACCCCGAAGACGCCCTTGACCTCAACGACACCATTTACGAGACCGATACCACCGAGGGCATTGGCGAAGAACCCGGTGCCGGGGACGACTATGAAGAAGAAAGCTACGGCGGCGGCACCCGAGATAGCGTACCGACTGACGTCGAAGGCGTAGACGAAGAAAGCGCTATCGACCTTGATGATGCCACCAGCGAAACTGACGCCCACGAAGGCATTGGTGAAGAACCCGGTGTTGATCGCTAAGCCCTTAAACCTGGCGATCGCGACGTCGGTCGTCCGATGATATAGACTCCCCTTGCCCGCCTAGTCGGAATCGCTTTGCTATCGAAGGCATCTACAACGATTGTATCCAGGCGGGCTCTCAAAAACTAAAGCCAAACAGCGACGTCACCTCAGCCGAATCGACAGCCGAATCGATCACCGAATTAATCGGCAATAGAAACCTTGAAATCTGCGAAAACGAGAGTGAATCACCCTTGAACTAGGCTTAAAACATATAGACCGCAGATTCAATTCAAACTTAGCCATTTCTTAAGCTCCGACTGCTAACCTGATGGCGTTTGGCTGTGTTGGAGAAAAAACGCCGTGGTGGTAAATGGAATTGGCGTAGCCCTGCTGCTACTGCTGGTGGGAGATTTCCTGGCGACGTTCGCTTACCACGTTCCCGAACATGTATTCGGTCAGCTGCATAATCGGGTACATCACAGCAGCGATCGCAGCTTCATCCGCTATGCTCTTCTCCATCGCCAACCGATTGCGCTGGTCAACGGTTTCCTGAGTGCTGCTCCATATCTGGCACCAGTACCCTGGCTCTGGCAGCTGTCTCCGGAAGGTGTGCTACTGGGCTTAGGGCTGGCAGAACTGCACGTCATCTGGCGCCATCGGCTAGAGGCAGGGCACAACACCCCTGACGGTCTCCAGCACCTGTGTCAGCTAATCTGCCTGACCACCCCCGAACGGCACTGGCAGCACCACTGCAACGCCAAGGCTGCCTTTGGGGATATTTTTACTTTTTATGGTCCTCCCGCCCGATGGTGGTGGGGATTCTTAATGCGCCTGAAAAAATATCTCCGACAGCAAAGGCGTTCCAGTCTGGCGTGATGCCGTTCGACACCGCCTTTTTTGGCTATTGGATCTCGTGATCGACCTCGATCACTGGCGG
>PYEQ01000021.1 GCA_003017785.1 filamentous cyanobacterium CCP5
GACGGAAGCTAAGCCCTAGTAGCGATAGCTGCTAGCCCCAGGCTTATGCACAATAAAGCTGAGAATCTGGCACTGCTTGACGTTGTCGAAACCAACCACGCGGATAAAACAGTTGGAATACTCAGAGCGGCAAGCCTGTACTTCGCTCAGCACCTCCTGGGGAGTAGATGCGTTAAACAAGGGAAGCTTCCACATAGTCCAATAGTAGATTTCAGGATCGGAAGTTTCGTTAAACTCCACAGCCGGGATGTAGCCCATCTTGAGAATGTAGTTAATCTGCCGCTCAATTTGAGCATCGGTCAACGGAGGCAGATAGGAGAGAGTTTCGTAACGGCGCTCTTTTGGCAGCGTTTTCATAATTCCTCGCAAAACAAATTAAGGGTCAAGGGTTAAGGATCGGTGGCCGGGTCAGAATCGACGGCTTCATCGAATCTGGTACCTAGCTCCAATTCGACTGAACTCATCTGAGTTATGCGCTCAAGCTGACCGCGTCGATGTGCCATATTGGACTGCTGAATACCGAGGGTAATCATTTCTGGCAGGTATTCACTGATTTCCTCAGCAATATGCTGCCGGACGGTCATCACCCGCAAAGCCAGCTCTGGACGTTCCTGCATCAGCGCTGTCAGATAGCGTTCTCCATCCTGGATTGACTCTCGACTGGAGAAGGCATTCAGCCAGAAGGCACAGGGAACATCGGTTTCTCTCAGCTGATTCAGAACAGTTTTAACTGCCTGGAAGGTGAGATAGCTGATCATGACCTTCGAGGTATCTTTGGCTATGCGCTTAAGATCCATCCTCGTTTTCCAAACCAACGATGTAGACCTGCATTTAAGCCTGAAATCTACGCCAGTTTGGTTGTCTGGACAGCATTTTGGGTTGCAATTCCAGCGTTTGGAACCAGCGTGACCATAGAACTAGCGCCGATGGCGAAGCCGCGACTATCGCAGCTTCGCCATAAGAACCTAGAGCTTGTCCATGGTTTCGAATTCGAACTTGATTTCCTTCCACAGTTCGCAGGCAGCAGCTAGTTCAGGCGACCATTTGGCGGCTTCTTTGATGATATCGGTGCCTTCGCGAGCCAGGTTGCGGCCTTCGTTACGGGCCTGAACGCAGGCTTCTAGAGCGACGCGGTTAGCGGTTGCACCGGGAGCGTTGCCCCAGGGGTGACCGAGGGTACCGCCGCCGAACTGCAGCACGGAGTCATCGCCGAAGATTTCCACCAGAGCGGGCATGTGCCACACGTGGATACCCCCGGAGGCCACGGCAAATACGCCGCCCATGGAGGCCCAATCCTGAGTGAAGTAGACGCCGCGGGACTTGTCCTGCTCGACATAGTTCTCCCGCAGCAGGTCGATGAAGCCGAGGGTGCTTTCGCGATCGCCCTCTAGCTTGCCAACCACGGTGCCGGTGTGAATGTGGTCACCGCCGGACATCCGCAGACACTTGGCCAGTACCCGGAAGTGCATGCCGTGGTTGCGCTGACGGTCAATCACCGCGTGCATGGCGCGGTGGATGTGCAGCAGCATGCCGTTGTTGCGGCACCAGTGGGAGAGGGTGGTGTTGGCAGTGAAGCCAGCGGTCAGGAAGTCATGCATGATGATGGGCATGTCGAGCTCTTTGGCGTACTCGGCCCGCTTCAGCATTTCTTCGCAGGTATGGGCGGTCACGTTCAAATAGTGACCCTTGATTTCACCGGTTTCGGCCTGCGCCTTGTGGATGGCGTCAGCCACAAACAGGAAGCGATCGCGCCAGCGCTGGAAGGGCTGGGAGTTGATGTTCTCGTCGTCCTTGGTGAAGTCCAGACCGCCGCGCAGACATTCGTAGACAGCGCGTCCGTAGTTTTTCGCGGACAGACCCAGTTTTGGCTTAATGGTGCAGCCCAGCAGGGGACGACCATACTTGTTGAGGCGATCGCGCTCGACGGTAATGCCGTGGGGCGGTCCCTGGAAGGTCTTCAGATAGGCCACTGGAATCCGCAGGTCTTCGAGACGCAGCGCCCGCAGGGCCTTAAAGCCAAACACGTTGCCCACAATGGAGGTGAGCATGTTGGTGACGGAACCTTCCTCGAACAGATCGAGGGGATAGGCCACGTAGCAGATGTACTGGTTATCTTCGCCAGGCACTGGCTCGATGTCGTAGCAGCGGCCCTTATAGCGATCGAGGTCGGTGAGCAGGTCGGTCCAGACGGTAGTCCAGGTACCGGTGGAGGATTCTGCGGCCACGGCTGCACCGCACTCTTCCGGCGGCACCCCAGGCTGGGGCGTCATCCGGAAAGCAGCCAGAATGTCGGTATCTTTGGGCGTGTAATCAGGGGTGTAATAGGTCAGCTTGTAATCTTTAACCCCGGCGCTGTATCCAGCTTTTGACTGAGTCGATGTCTGAGAGTAAGACATATCTCCCTTCCTGTGAATCTACGAAATCTCCTCACGAACTCCTGTGCCGCGCTCGATTAAATCGGCCCGACCCAACCTAACGCAGCGGTAGCTGAGAAAGCTGACTGAAGTAGGGGTTCGTTTCAGTTTGAAATGGCATCAAAACCGAGAGCCGCGCCGAAAAGGCCGCTCTACGTACGCTTGGGTATCCTGCAAATACCCGTTGATCCATTGATCAGAATACTACCAGCCTTTGGATAAGTTTAATTTTGGAAGATCTGTATACATTCATAACTAAAAATTATTCGCCTATCTGTATGTAAATTGAGCTATTTAACGTTTTGTAAGGGCGCTCAAAAAGTGTCATTTTGTGCTTTGCCCTATTAGTCTCTAAAGCTACTGTAAATCTGGCTGAGGGATTGTTCGCGTCACTTTAGAGCATCGTCTATATACTTATGGGCGATTAATGGACCGGGGACGGCGCAATGATGGATCTGAATGGAATTACGGCCAGGATCAGGCGATGGTTTGGCCACGGCTCCCAGGGGCGATCGCTGCCTCTGATCGGTGGCGGGCTTTTACTGCCGCTGTTGGTTGCGACGGTTGAGCCATCCCTGGCCCAGGTTCCTCGGCAAGACTCCGTGTTGCCCCCCAGCTCGATCGATATACCAGCGCAGCCCATTGGCCCTGACTATCGGGTCGGTGCCCTCCAGACTGATTTTACCGGCAGCCTTTGGGTCGGTTCCTGGCAGGGGCTAGCTCGCATCAATCCAGAAACCGGACAGATTCAGGCCAAGGTAAGCCTGCCCAACCTCACGATTGGTGCCCTTGCCCAAGATCGGGTTGGGCGAATTTGGGTTGGCACCTACGAGGGACTGATTCGAGTGGATCCCCGCAACAATGCGATCACCGCTCAGAACTTCAGCCTGCCGTCTAACCGAGTGCTGGCGCTCCAGATCGACAGTCGCGGATTTCTGTGGGTGGGCACAGATCGCGGCTTAGCCATGATCAGCCCCGATCAGGGGTTGCTTATGACTACGGTAGAAGAGCTCCCAGGGGTCAGTGCGAATGCCCTAACTCTGGATCAGGCTGGTAACCTCTGGGTCGGAACCCTAGAAGGGCTAATTGAAGTGGACACCGCTAGCGGATTTCCCCGTCGTCAGGTCAGGAATCTGCCAGGACAAGCTGTTCAGTCAGTGACCCTGGGGCCCCATGGCTTGCTCTGGCTGGGAACCCCCAATGCCCTGCTGGTGGTCGACCCGGTCAGCGGTCAGCTGTTGCGATCGGTCACCCCAATGCGGGGGCGTAATGTTTATGCCGTTGACTTTGACAGTCGCCGCAACCTCTGGGCAGGTACCGAGAGTGGTCTGTACAAAATTAATCCCTACAATGGTCAGGTGCTGGAGCAAGTCCCCGATTTGCCAGCGGCTCGGATCTTGTCCCTAGCTCCCAGCGCTGGCAACAAAATTTGGGTAGGTACTAGCGAGGGACTGGGCTGGGTGAGTGAAACCACCGGGGAAGGGCGGCCCCACTTCGGCTTTGTCAGTCCTGAGGTTTTAGAAGCCATTCGCTAAGTCAGCCGGTTTGCTATTCTGGCAACCATATCCCTTGATTTACCAGGTCTAGCTGAGGTCGATGGTTTTCCAATCGGAAGATCTCCACCTCTGCTCTGGGAAAAGGCTGTTTGGGCATTATGGTCGTCAGCATTCGCCAGTTAGCACAGTGGAAGAAAGAACAGCGGGCGATCGCTGTTCTAACGGCCTGGGATTACATATCTGGACGCATTGTTGACCAGGCTGGCGCAGACATTGCCTTGGTGGGAGATTCTCTGGCCATGGTGGCCCTAGGCTATGAAAACACCCTGGCTCTGACCCTCGATGACATGGTGCACCATGCCCGAGCGGTGCGGCGAGGAGTGCAGCAGGCGTTGGTGATTGCTGACTTACCATTCCTGAGCTATCAAATTAATTCTGAAGACGCCATGCGGGCGGCGGGGCGGATGTTGAAAGAAGCGGACGTTCAGGGAGTCAAGCTGGAGGGAGGCTATCCAGCGATCACCACTACCGTGCAGCGGCTCGTTCAAGCGGGGATTCCCGTCATGGGACACGTGGGCCTAACGCCCCAGTCGATCAACCAGTTCGGTGGCTTTCGCCAGCAGGGCAAATCCCCCGATGAGGCCAATCGCATTCTTTCTGAAGCGAAAGCCCTCCAGGAGGCAGGAGCGTTCAGCCTTGTGCTGGAGCATATCCCGACGGAACTAGCCCGAAAAATTACCCAGCTCCTGACCATTCCCACCATTGGCATCGGGGCAGGCCCCGGCTGCGACGGTCAGGTACTGGTACTGGCAGACGTACTCGGTCTTTCTGACTGGCAGCCCCCCTTTGCCAAGGTCTACGCTCAGCTCCAGCAGCAGGGCATTGAGGCGGCCCGCCAGTTTTGCCAGGACGTCTATGCCGGTAGCTTGCACGACTGAAATTCCGTTAAGCTATGGGGGCTATGAGCGCCGTTTTGGCACTATCAACTTCGACCCTGCAACCAGACTCGCTTTATGACCACATCCCTACAGTTTAAGTACGACGTTAAGGATATTTCCTTAGCCCCCCAAGGCAAGCAGCGAATTGAATGGGCAGGCCGCGAAATGCCGGTGCTGCGCCAGATTCAAGACCGTTTTGCCCAGGAAAAGCCCCTAGCGGGCATTCGTATCGCCGCCTGCTGCCATGTCACCACCGAGACGGCCCACCTAGCGATCGCCCTGAAAAACGGCGGTGCCGATGCGGTGCTGATCGCCAGCAACCCCCTCTCCACCCAGGACGATGTAGCCGCCAGCCTGGTCGCCGACTACGGGATTCCAGTGTTTGCCCTCAAGGGAGAAGACGCAGACACCTATAAGCGTCACGTGGAAACCGCTCTCGACCACAAGCCCAACATCATCATCGATGACGGCAGCGACGTGGTGGCTACCCTGGTGCAAAACCGCCAGCATCAGCTCTCTGACATCATCGGCACCACCGAAGAAACTACCACTGGCATCGTTCGACTGCGGGCGATGTTCAACGACGGGGTGCTGAGCTTCCCGGCGATGAACGTCAACGACGCCGACACCAAGCACTTCTTCGACAACCGCTATGGCACCGGCCAGTCCACGTTAGATGGCATCATTCGCGCCACCAACGTGCTGCTGGCGGGTAAAACCATCGTCGTCGCCGGCTACGGCTGGTGCGGCAAGGGCACCGCTCTGCGGGCACGGGGCATGGGAGCCAACGTGATCGTGACTGAGATTGACCCGGTGCGGGCGATCGAGGCGGTAATGGACGGTTTCCGGGTGATGCCCATGGCCGAAGCGGCTCCCCAGGGCGACCTGTTTATCACCGTTACCGGTAACAAGCACGTCATCCGCCAAGAGCACTTCGAGGCGATGAAGGACGGAGCAATGGTGTGCAACTCCGGCCACTTTGATATTGAAATCGACCTGGCTTCCCTCAGAGGAATGGCTAGCGAAGTCAAGCAGGTGCGCAATTTCACCCAGCAGTACCAGCTCCAAAGCGGCAAGTCGATTATCGTGCTAGGTGAAGGGCGGTTGGTGAACCTGGCGGCGGCGGAAGGTCACCCCAGCGCCGTGATGGACATGAGCTTCGCCAACCAGGCCATGGCCTGTGAGTACCTAGTGAAGAACCGAGATCAGCTGGAACCGGGGATGCACTCAATTCCGGCAGAGGTAGACAAAGAAATCGCCCGTCTAAAGCTCCAGGCGATGGGCATGTCAGTGGATACCCTGACACCGGAGCAGGAGATCTACATCAATTCTTGGACAGTGGGGACTTAGGAGAGCCGTTGTCTCCAACCATCTTTGGGAACACCGAAACCTCGACTCCGGAGTACTTGGGGTAGATCGAGCCCAGAGAACTAGGCTTTCGCCAACCCTGATTCCCTGACGGTTCCTTAGGGTTGGCGAAGGCAAACCGTTCTGAATAGTGCTAAGTTGCGATTCCTATGGCACAGTCACAACCCTGTCCATGGATCATTTTGTGAACCATAAAGTCATACATCACCCATGGGAAAACAGCGAATCCTCTCCGGCATCCAGCCGACAGGCAACTTGCATCTAGGCAACTACCTGGGAGCAATTCGCAACTGGGTCGAGCTGCAACAAAAATACGACGCATTCTTGTTCATGGCTGACCTCCACGCTATCACCGTGCCCCATGATCCCCAAAAACTGGCTGAAAACACCTACAGCGTCGCTGCCACCTACATCGCCTGCGGGATTGATCCGGAACAGGCCACTATTTTTGTGCAGTCTCACCTTCCGGTTCATACAGAGCTAGCCTGGTTATTTAACTGCATCACCCCCTTGAACTGGCTGGAGCGGATGATTCAGTTCAAGGAGAAGGCCGTCAAACAAGGAGAAAACGTCAGCATTGGCCTGCTCGACTACCCCGTGCTGCAAGCGGCCGATATTCTACTCTACGAACCGGACCTGGTGCCCGTAGGGGAAGATCAGAAACAGCATCTAGAGCTTACTCGGGATATAGCTGCTCGGCTTAATTTTCAATTTGGCAGTGAGGAGAAGCCCATTCTGAAGATTCCCGAACCGATGATTCGAGCGGCAGGGGCCAGGATCATGAGCCTGACTGACGGCACCCGAAAAATGTCCAAGTCAGATCCCTCTGAACAGAGCCGCATTGATTTGACCGACCCCCCAGAAGTGATCACTAAGAAAATCAAGCGAGCTAAAACCGATCCGTCCCGTGGCCTGGAATTCGACAATCCAGAGCGACCCGAATGCCACAATCTGCTCACCCTCTACATGCTGCTGTCTAACCAGAGTCGAGAAGCCGTAGCGGCTGAATGCCGAGAGATGGGCTGGGGCCAGTTCAAGCCCCTGCTAGCCGATACCGCGGTTGAAGCCCTGCGCCCCATTCAAGAGCAGTATGCCGCCTTAATGGACGATCGCACCTATCTAGAAGGCATCCTCAGGCGGGGCAACGAAAAGGCCGGGGCGATCGCTGGCCGAACCTTAGCCAAGGTCAAAGCGGCCCTTGGGTTCTCTCAACCCTTGTAGGTAGGCCATCGCGATATACTAGCCCAACGGGAAATACCCCCGCAGATCGTTTCGAGGGCTGCCTTTTAACCCCATGACCGGATCATCCGCAAATCAATCGGCTACCCGTGGCTACACCTTTCGCCAAGCCGTAAAAGACGAAGCATTTTTGGTCACAGCAGAGGTCATGCCCCCAAAAGGTGGTAACCCCGCCCACATGCTGAAAATGGCTAAGTATCTGCGCCATCGGGTGCATGCGGTGAACATTACAGATGGCAGTCGAGCGGTGCTGCGCATGTCTTCCTTAGCAGCTGCTACGCTAATTCAACAGGCTGGCATCGAAGCTATTTGTCAGATGGCTTGCCGCGATCGCAACTGCATTGCCCTCCAAGCCGACTTAATGGGAGCCCACGCCCTTGGTCTGGGCAATGTCCTGGCTTTGACCGGCGATCCGGTCAAAGCAGGAGATCATCCCCAGGCTAAATCTGTGTTTGACCTGGAATCTGTGCGGCTGCTAAAACTGATTCGTCAGTTGAACCAAGGCACCGATTCAAACGGTAAACCCCTACCAGATGAGCCCCTAGATCTGTTTGCCGGGGCGGCGGTTGACCCCCAGCTGCCTAGCTGGTCTGGCCTCCAACGGCGATTTGAACACAAGCTGGATGCCGGGGCCGAGTTTTTCCAAAGCCAAATGATCACTGACTTTGAGCGGCTAGCCAGCTTCATGCACAAGGTAGCTAGCCAGAGTGATAAACCTATTTTGGCCGGCATCTTTTTACTCAAATCTGCTAAAAACGCCGCTTTCATCAATCGCTGCGTACCGGGGGCCCAAATTCCCCAATCAACGATTGATCGCCTAGCGCAAGCCCAGGATCCTTTGCAAGAAGGTATTCAAATTGCCGCTGAACAGGTACAAATGGCTCGCCAGCTATGCCAAGGCGTTCACATGATGGCCGTGCGCCGCGAAAACCTGATTCCACAAATCTTAGATCGAGCTGGGGTCTTACCCATCAATGCTGTCAGCCCTTCGATTTCTCGTTCCCCTGCGGGCACTCTGTCGGGACAGACTTGAGCAAGTCGAACATTCTTGAGTTCTACTTCCAAGAGGAGCTTAGCGGCGTTTGCGGCCAATACGGAGAAAATATTGGCCATTGACAAATCTGCCCAACTCCAATCACCAAGAAGCTTTCAAGGATTCTTGCTGCGCTAAACTCCGTAGAACTACGTAAGCCTCAGGTGGGACTTCCTCCGGAGTACCGTAGATCAACGATGGTGTCAGGCTCTTGCGATCCAGAGAATAGACACAGTTCTCGATGGAACCAGCACTCGCAAGGACCTCAGCAGATATGGCTACTCAAACATCTTCTTCCGCCCTCCGCTCCCGTGGCATGGAACTCCTGATGGAGTACAAGCAAAATCCCTCCATTCGTCTTCGCAATGAACTAGTCAGACTCAATGCAGGTTTAGTTCGCAAGATCGCCCATAGGGTTAGCCATCAGTGTTCAGAACCCTACGAGGATCTAGAACAGATTGGTCAAATCGGTTTGATTCGCGCCATTGAACGCTTTAATCCGGCTCAAGGTTGTGCATTTAGCTCCTTTGCCGTGCCCTACATTCGCGGCGAGATGCTCCACTTCCTGAGAGACCGCGGAACTACCGTAAAAATTCCCCGTCGCTGGCAAGACCTCCAAAAAGAAGCCCAAAAAGTTCAAACTGAGCTGATTCGCAGACTCGGACGTTCGCCTAACGACTTGGAAGTGGCAGAGGCCCTCCAGGTCAGCATCGAAGAATGGCGCGAAGTTAAAATGGCCCATAAAAATCGGCTGCCCTTGAGCCTAGATGCTACCGTCTGCCAGCAGGTGGATTCCACCATTACCCTAGGTGATACCCTGCCCGACACCCACTATCAGCTGCTTCAGTGCCTTGAAGAAGATCGCCAGCAGGTCCAGCGAGCGATGAATCAGCTCGAAGATAAAACCCGGGCTGCGATTGAGTATGTATTTTTCAAGGGGCTATCCCGCAAAGAAGTTGCTGAAAAAATTGGTGTCAGCCCCATGACCGTCACCCGTCGCATCCAGCGAGGTATCGAGGAAATGATTGAATACCTACAGCCCCACGTAGCCTCTAGCGACGCATAAAGACGGGCTTCACGTCTTCCCGACCAAGGTGGATGACGTCAACCATAACAACACACTGAGGAGCCAATTGGCTCCTTTCTTTTTGACTATGGCGGAATTTTGTGCTGGCCGGGCAGATTAGGACATAGATATGGCCCAAAAGCCTTGGACGAGGTTTAGTAACGAAACTTCGCTGATTAGCTCCGACGCCGCAGGGGTTTCGCCTATACTCAGTCCATGGAATTGCAGTGTTTAGCTGCTGAGGGAATGTTCTCAAAAATAAGCGTAAATCAGGTCCCCCTGCAATCTGAGGTTGCCCATCAAGGGCGATTTCAGCAGCTGCAAAACCAGCTGCGAGATCGCTGGCTACCCGCGGACCAGTTTGACTGCCAGGAGCGCCATATTGTTGTCGTTCCTTCCCTCAGCCTCGATCAAGAAGAACTACAAAAAATTGCTGGGGTCCACTACTACGAAGAACGCCTGCTGTTCTCGCTGATTCGTCTCCGCAACCCTAATACCAAGGTAGTGTACGCTACCTCTCAGCCGCTACATCCTAGCATTGTCGACTATTATTTAGAACTGCTGCCGGGCATTCCTAGCTCCCATGCCCGCAGCCGCCTGGAGCTGTTTTCGGTTTATGACGCCTCCAAAAAGCCCTTGACTCAAAAGCTGCTGGAGCGGCCTCGATTGATTGAAAAGATCCGTCGCTCGATCAATTCCGCCCAAGCCTACTTGGCTTGCTACAACTCCACAGAACTAGAGCAAGAACTGGCCCTGCGCTTGGACATTCCACTGCTGGCCCTTGACCCCCAGCTGCTCTATTGGGGGACCAAAAGCGGGAGCCGAGAAATCTTTGCAGAATGTGGCATTCCCCATCCCGATGGCAGCAAACTCGTTTGGAATCCAGAAGACTTGGCAATGGCTGCCGTCGATCTATGGGAACGTCAACCCCAGCTACAGCGGATGGTCATCAAGCTTAACCAGGGATTTTCTGGAGAGGGTAATGCGCTGCTAGATTTGCGGCCCCTGTCAGATGTATCGCCTCCGGCGGCTAGCCATCGTGAGCGAATGACAGCTTTGCAAAGGGCGCTGCAGCAGCTGCGGTTTCAATGCGCTAGTGAAGGCTGGGAGCATTTTTGTGAGAAGGTTCGGCAGCTAGGGGCGATCGCCGAAGCCTTTGTAGAAGGCGAAACGAAGCTTTCTCCTAGCGTCCAGGGACGAATTACGCCCCAAGGCGACGTCGAAATCCTCTCTACCCATGACCAGGTTTTAGGAGGACCTGACGGCCAAATTTTTCTGGGCTGTTCGTTTCCAGCTCAGTCAGACTATCGGTTAGAGATACAGGCAATGGGACGTCAGGTGGGAGAGAGCCTGGCCCATCGGGGGGCCTTAGAACGCTACGGTGTTGACTTTATTGCTGTACGGCAACCGCCCGAAAGTCTTAAGCCCTGGCAGCTATATGCCATCGAAATCAATTTGCGCAAAGGTGGTACAACTCATCCCTTTATGGCCTTAAAGCTGCTGACCGAAGGGCGCTACAATCCTGGTGATGGCCTGTTCTATGCCAACCAAGACCAGCCCAAATATTACCGTGCCACTGACAATCTCCAGAATCCTTCCTATCAGGGACTTCTCCCTAGCGACCTGATGGACATCATCGTCAGCCAACGACTACACTTCAACTCCATCAAAGGTACCGGAGCCGCTTTTCATCTGATGGGGTGTCTCTCAGAATACGGCAAGCTTGGCGTCACGGCGATCGGCAATACCCCAGAACAGGCTGACAGCATTTATCAACAGGTCGTTGATGCCCTTGATCAAGCCACTGGTGGAACCGCTGCAGATCCTACCTGTGACTAATAGCTCCCCTTGAGTGCGCGTTCGATTTCCCGCTTTTCCTGTTTGCGTTTTAGGCTTTCGCGCTTGTCGTGCAGCTTTTTACCTCGAACTAAAGCTAGGTTTACCTTGACATAGCCCCGCTTGAGATACATCTTCAAAGGAACTAAGGTAAGTCCTTTTTGTTCCGTTTTACCGATTAGCTTGCGGATTTCGTCACGATGCAGCAACAGCTTCCGAGAACGCTTAGCCTCATGGTTGTAGGCTTGATTAGTGCCGCTATGGGGAGAAATGTGGACATTGTGTAACCACACCTCACTATCGCGCACCTGTGCAAAGCCATCTCGTAGATTAACCTTACCAGCTCGAATGGACTTCACTTCAGACCCTCTCAAAGCAATGCCTGCTTCATAAGTCTCCAAAATTTCGTACTGGTATCGGGCTTGTCGATTATCGCTAATCAGCTTGTAGCCATCTCCTTCTGCCATAGCTTTACTCTACTAAAACCTTCCATTCGTGCAGCTCGTACTCAACACAGCCATGGGCAACCAACGGATCCTTTGCCACAATTGCCTGGGCCTGGTCGAGGGATTCTGCTTGAAATAACAGCATACCGCCTCCCCTCTCGGCCCAATAGCCGGTTTTAGCTTGATGCCCATGGACAGCTAGCTGTTTCACGTACTCAACGTGAGCAGGCACATGCTGATCGAAGATAGCCTTATCGACGATACCCCGCTCAATTTTGACAAACCATGCCATTGACCAGATTCTCCCATCCAAACACTAGGTTGTATACGGGGCCAAGGCTACAACAGAATAGCTGCCAACGACCTGGATGATCCTAACTAGGTTTGTGCTCAATGGTAATGCCCTATTCACGCCCTATGGAATCTGCAAAAGCTCGGTACTTTGTCGCACTGCTGCCTCCAGATAGTCTCCAGCAGGAAATACAGGCTATCAAGCGGGAGTTTCAAACCCGCTACGGCAGTAAAGCGGCGTTGAAGTCACCTCCCCATATAACGCTTTATCCGCCGTTTTTATGGCCTCACCATGCAGATTCTCTGCTTCACCAAGCCTTGCAAGTTTTTGCGGCCCAAATTGATCCAGTTTTCATAGAGCTTTCTGGATTTGGGGCTTTTCCTCCACGGGTAATCTACGTTGATGTCCTCGAAACTCCCGCCCTGATGGAATTACAGCCGATCCTGAGGGATCATTTAGAGCAGACTATAGGTATTGTCAATCAACGATACTTCCCAGGGAGTGACCCGCCTCCATCGCAACAGCGCCGGTTTATCCCCCACATGACCGTCGCTTTTCGAGACCTTAAGCCAGCTTCGTTCCGCCAGGTCTGGCCAGAATTTGAACATCGTTCTTTCCAGGCTAGCTTCTGGGTACCAGAACTGACCTTGCTAATTCATGACGGTCAGAGGTGGCAAATTGCCCAAAATTTTGGGTTCAAACGATAGGGAGCATCCAGAAAACTTTCTAAATTCCCAGACCAAACTGCTCCAGGCGATCGTCGGTAAAGTCCTTGACGGCGATGACCGCTCCTAGATCGCAGAGAGTTGCTGGATCGTGGGTAGAGGCAATGCCAATGGTGGTCACCCCAGAGGCCGCGGCGGAGCGAATGCCGGTGGTAGAGTCTTCAAAAATCACGGCTTCTTTTACAGCCAAATCGAGCCGTCGTAGGGCCTCCTGGTAGGGCAGCGGGTCAGGCTTGCCCCGCTCTAGCTCATCGGCGATGATTACTGGCTGAAACCGTGATTCCAAGTCCAGCACCTTCAACATAAACTCAGCGTTACTGCGGGGGGCATTGGTGACGACGGCCATTTTCAAACCTTTGGCGTCTCCCCACTCCAGCAGGGGCAGCAGGCCGGGCATGGGCTGGAGCTGTTCGGCCGCCAAGTCGCGAAAGTGGGCTTCTTTGTCGGCGCTAAATTGGGGCTCATCCTCAGGGGGAATATGGGGCAGCAGTTCTCGGACAATTTCGGCATTGAGCCGACCGCTAATTTTCTCCTGGTAGAAAGCTTTGTCCACTTCGTAGCCATGGGGAGCCAGCAGGTCGGCCCAGATTTGCAGGTGGATCGGGTCGGTGTTGGCAAGGGTGCCGTCGAGGTCAAACAGAATCGCTTTCAGCATAGAGAGACGTTGGGCAACGTGGATTAGTAAGACTTACGCGATTTAGTGAAGTTAGTGCGACGACCCCCGCAGCTACGTTCCCCCCTTAATAGGATAATCACGTACTTGAAGCACCAAACTTTACCCGCATCCTAACTCTCTCCCCCCGGAAGAGAGACTTTGTCTGGTTCTCTTTCTTCCATTGGGAGAAAGGGTTAGGGATAGAGGGTAGAACGCCAGGTGCGTGAAGTAGATCAATGCTCTCAATCAGGGGGCAAGAAGGGAGCCTGCCGCATAAGTCCTACTTAGTGTAGAGTCCCAACGGCGAATCTAGCGGTATCCGGCCGCCTGCATGTTGAACAATCGGGCATAGCGTCCCTGCTGAGCCAGCAGTTCTTCGTGGGTGCCGTATTCAATCTGTTGTCCGTTGGCCAGCACCATAATTTCGTCGGCCCGTCGCACCGTGGAGAACCGGTGGGAAATCAAAATTGCCATTTGGTTTTCTGTAGCTTCACGAAACTGGTCGAAAATCTTGGCTTCGGCTTCGGCATCCATCGCTGAAGTGGGCTCATCCAGCACCAGAATATCGGCGTCGGTGCGCATGAAGGCACGAGAGAGGGCAATCTTCTGCCACTGGCCGCCGGACAGTTCCTGTCCGCCCTTGAACCATCGACCTAACTGGGTTTGAAATCCTTCCGGTAGGGACTGAATAAACGGCGTTGCTGTGCCTTTATGGGCAGCGCTCTGCCACTGATCTTCGGCCTCAAACTCGCGCACGTCGCCGACGCCGATGTTTTCGCCCACCTTGAACTGATAGCGCACAAAGTCCTGGAAAATCACGCCGATGCGCTGCTGGAGCACCTCGATGTCCCATTCTCGCAGGTCTCGCCCATCCAGCAGAATCCGGCCCTGGCTGGGAATATAGAGGCGGGTGAGGAGCTTAATCAGGGTGGTTTTGCCCGAACCGTTCTCCCCCACGATCGCCAGCTTCTTTCCCGGTTGCAGATGAAAGGAGACATCCTCAAGGGCCAGATGGGTGGAGCCAGGGTAGGTAAATGAGACCTGCTCAAATCGCAACCCGTCGTCGGGCCGCACTCCGGAGCGGGCATAGCCGATTTCAGTGGGCACCGGCTGCTCTAAAAACTCGTACAGGTTGGATAAATACAGGCCGTCTTCATACATGCCGCCAACAGAGCTGAGCAGGGAGGAAAAGGTGGTCTGCCCCTGGCGAAACACGGTCAGATACATGGTTAGATCGCCGAGGGAGATGCGCTGGGCGATCGCGCTCAGTACAATCCAGCCATAGGCTCCGTAGAAGGCGGCGGTGCTAATCAGCCCCAGCCCATAGCTCCATACGCTGCGGCGCACGGTGAGGTCACGGTCTTCGGCATAGAGTCGTTGGAAAATATCTCGGTAGCGCTGGAGCAGCATCGGCCCCAGCTGAAACAGCTTGACTTCTTTGGCGTAGTCCTCGCGGGCGAGCAGCACTTCCAGGTAGGTCTGCTGGCGGGTTTCCGGCGATCGCCAGCGAAACAGCCGAAAGGCCTGCCCGGCGAATCGGGTTTCGGCCACAAAGGCAGGCACTGTTGCCCCCATCAAAATCACTACCGCCCAGCCGGAAAATTGCAGCAGCAGACCGCCATAGGTAATTAGCTGCAGGCACCCCTGCACCAGGCCAAAGGTGCGGTTGACCATGCTTAGGGGGCGGTTCGAGGCCTCTCGCCGGGCCCGGTTCATCTTGTCGTAGAACTCGGAGTCTTCAAAGTAGGTCAGGGGAAGCTGCTGGGCCTTTTCTAAAATCAGTAGGTTCACCTTTTGCCCCAGTAGCACTCGCAGCAGCGAGGTACATAGACTCAGTCCCTGCTGGGCCCCTGACAGCAGGGCCACGAGACCGGCTTCCGCCCCTAGGTAGAGTAAAGCCTGGTTGCGATCCGCAGCGGTGCCTGACTGGGCCGCCGCCACCACCCCGTCCACAATCAGCTTGCCAAAATAGGCCACTGCCCCCGGCAGTAACCCCGCTACAATCGTCAATCCAGCCAGCACCAGGGTCAGCCGCCAGTCGGTGGCCCACACCAGCTGCATGGCCCGTCCGCAGTAGCGATAGATTGACAGGGACTCCCGCAGCGATCGCCCCTGTTGGCTGATTCGTTCCCCCCAAAACCGTCGTCTAGTCATAGTTCCAGCATAATGGCTGGTAGGGAGCCTGGTTTTTGTCTTTTCCGGCTCCGACAGCCGGTGCGACTAATCTGCGTCAAGGCTCTGCATACCTTCGTTTTCGTCGGGGTATTCGGTGCAATTCTGTTTTTGCTGTATTGCGGAGCTACCGATCAGCTTTCGCGATGGACGGCTCTGGCCTTTGGGATTGTGGCTATAGAAGTGATGATCTATGTGGGCAACGGCTTTCGGTGTCCCCTCAGAACCCTGGCCGAGCAGCTTTCCCCCCTGGAGACGCGATCGTCGATATTTACTTGCCGCCCTGGCTGTCCAGCCGGGTTGTGAAAATTTCCACCCCGCTGCTGCTGCTGGACTGCCTGCTGTTGCTGTGGCGCTTGCTCACCTGAGCCCTCAGCCCAGGCCCTTAAGAGCCTCCAGCAGCTCAGCGGCAATCTGGGCAGCCCCACCGGGGCCTCCAACCCGTTCTTGGCCGTTCTGAACGCACTGCTCCAGGTAGGCCGAATCCTGCAAGATTGCCTCAGCTTTTTCAGCGGCGGCACGAATTAAATTAGGCGTTGCTGAACGGGTGCCGATGGTGATTACCGAAGGTCCCAGAAGACGCTGCTGAGCTTCAGCAAAGGGATAGGTAAACTGTGGCCCTTCCCCTACCAGCTGAATCACTGGCTTGCCCAAGCCCACGGCCTGCTCCACCGCCGTTCCGGCCATGCCCATCACCAGCTGGGCTGAGTGCAAAATGTCGGCAAACCCATCGTAGTGGTATCGCACCTCAATCCCATGGTGATGAAGGCTGTTGGAGGTGAGCTGCCAGTCCAGCCGTTCGGCCAGGGAGCGGAGCTGGGCCTGATCCAGGCCTGGTACTAAGGCTGCTTGGAACTGAACAGCACAGCGATGGCCAATCGCATCGCAAAACTGCAGCAGCAGGGCGAAGTTTTCGAGGGCTTCGGGCAGCCGACTGCCCGGCAGCAGGGCCACCGTTGGCACCGTCCGCTTGAGTCCCAGATCTTTGCCGGTCGGCGTCAACACATCCATGATTGGATAGCCAGCATAGCGGGCCTTGGCAAACCCCCGGCGGTGGAGATCGCGAGCGGTATAGGCATCCCGGGTAAAGATTTTGAGACAGCGGGGCGATCGCAGACCCAGCTGGGCTAGCAGTGGTAGTTTAATCTGCCCCTCGTAGTAGCTGGAGGTGGACACCAAAAACACCATGAACGGCTGGCGGGTCAGATAGGCAAACAGGATCGGGACTACGTCACCAGTGACAAACAGCAGTTCACAGCCCAGGCTGTAGCGCTGTACCGCCCGTAGCTGTCCCCAAGTCAAAGCCAGCAGTCCGGCCAGCAGATCTCGCACCAGATTTAAGGGGTTTTGATCCCGCCGCCAGTTGATCGGATTGAGCAGCCGAGCCAGGTTGATGTAGTTGAAGCCGCTGGAGGGTAGCTGCTGGGTCGGTCCCACGATTTCGACCCCCAACCGCCGATAGGCATTTCCCGTACCGACAATCGGCATGGCCGCCACGGCGATCGCCGCGTCTTGGCGCTGCAATGCCTGTAAAATCAAGCTGCCATTGAGGTCTTCACCGTGGCCATTGCTCAAAAACAAAACCCGCCTGATCATTACGCTGCTCAGCTGATCGCCTACATAGAGCGTCCGTTAGCGTATCCTGTCCGGGGTAGACCAGCCAAGCTAAGCCCCGGAATTAGAAACTTCATCAGGCTGGGTGGCGGCATCAGCCAGGGCCGCTAATACCCCGGTGATTCTCTCTAGCAGCGGATCGCAGCCCTCAATCTGATGACGTTGCTGGAGATAGGCAGGCTGATTGTAGCCAAACCAGACTGTGCCCTGGGTGTCTTCCCAGATTAGGGCTTTTTGAGGCAGGTCGATGGCGACGGTCTGAGCACACTGCATCAGGGGAGTCCCTGCGGCAGGGTTACCAAAAAGGATTAGTTCCGTCGGTCGCAGCGACTGACCCACGGAGGCCGCCCCGGCGGCGTGATCGAGTCGGCTGAATAGGGCCAGCCCTCGGTCTTCTAGGATTGATTCGAAGCGATCAGCCGTGGCTTCGACGCCGTAAGAGCTTTCCACCTGAATGAGCCCGATTGTGGCTAAATCAGCATGTCCGGCCCTGGCCTGAAATGGCCAAAGCCATAGACAGAAGCCCGCCAGCATGAATAGGCCAACGTTTCGACTAAGCTTTCGAGCCGGAGCTAATCGGGCGGCTAATCTGCCAAGGGAATTGAAAACCATGAATTTGAGCAAACCCCATCCTGGGGCAAAGAAAACCAAGGTTGGCATTCTAACAGGTTGGTAACATGGCTAACGGCCACGAACGGCAGCACGCCAGAGGGTTTAGCTCCTGTAGCTCGACCGGGTATTACAAAACACCTTTATTTTGTATTTCAGAGCATAAACAAACGTGAGGATATTCGACGGGGTCATGCAATCACCCCGATGGATGTTGATAATGAACTAGGTAAATGTAATCAGAGATACCGTTCGGCGGTTCTTGAGACAAGCCCCTAGGTCTATCAAAACGAGGCCGGGATGACTGCTACTACCACTGTTTCCGATATTTTCACCCGCCAATACACCCTTGACTTACTTCGAGACGAGGCTATTCAGCTTGTGCAGCAGGGCGTTGTCAGCCGACAACAACCAATTTTCTGTCTCTGCAATTTCATCCCAGCTCGGGAGTGGCCCTATATCGAATCCGAGCTGGAGCGCCACGACTATTTGCTGCGCGATCGCATCATTGATTTGATTGGCTGTGAGCGTTGGGAAGAAGACTAGCCGCTCACCCTAGCCCTGCCAGTGTTGCCCGACTTGGTGCAG
>PYEQ01000413.1 GCA_003017785.1 filamentous cyanobacterium CCP5
GCCTCTGGTTCCCGGCGGGCGATCGCCGGTTCCCAATCGGTCCAGCTAGAACCACCGTGGGCTTTTTTGAGGGCCATATAAAAGGAATAGCCGTCGAGCCAGAAATCACAGCTTTCTGAAAACTCTTTGAAGTCTGCCCGATCCTGCTCGCTAGCGGACTGGATGAATCGTTCTGCCGCCGTTTCTAGCAGGGGCAGCTTCAGGGCCGCGACCTGATCGTAGTCGACTCGGTCTGAGGAAATCTCAGCAAGGGGTTGAATTTCTTCGTAGGTCAGCAGGCCGCGATCGCACAGCTGCTCTAAAGAAATCAACAGCGGATTGCCCGCCATTGAGGAATAGCAGAGATAGGGAGAGTTGCCGTGACCGGTCGGACCCAGTGGCAGCACCTGCCAAAGCTGTTGGCCAGTTTCGGCTAGAAAATCTACAAACCTGTAGGCTTCTGGGCCAAGATTCCCAATCCCGTAGCGTCCGGGCAATGATGTGGGGTGAAGTAGAATCCCGCTGGCTCTGGGAAACGACGTCATTACATTTCCTGTATCATCCCATTGACTTTAACACGGTTATCTCAAGGGTCGGGAAGGCCGGCGGCAGGTTCTTCCGACCGTAGCCATGGACTTGAGGCAAGGCTATTCCCATGGGCCGATTTAAGACTCGGCGCCTGGGAACCTGGTGAGTCGGGCAGCACCCACGGCGGCGTCTGTGATAGCTGCTTTCTCCACGGGGCATCCCAGCAGGCGCTGGCGCAGGGTAATCCAGACGCTGTTTTGGGCTCCGCCGCCAGCGGTATAAACCCGCTGTACCCTGGGTGCCCCCAGTTCAGCTAGGCGAGTATATCCCTGCTGCTCGATGCGGGCGATGCCCTCCAGCAGACCGTGTAAGAACTGGGCGTCGCAGGCCGGACGAGGAGTGAGGCGAGGCGGCAACTCTGGATCGTTGATTGGAAAGCGTTCTCCGGGCTGGCTGAGGGGATAGTAGTCGAGGCCGCTGGACTGGGATGGATCGATTTGCTGACTCAAACTACGCAGTTCGGAGCCACTAAAATACTGTTTGAGCACGGCTCCGCCGCTATTGGAGGCACCGCCAACTAGCCATAGGGAGTTGAGTCGGTGGCTGTAGATGCCGTACCGGCTGTCATAGACGGGCACTGGACTGAGGAGCTTGAGGACCAGGGTCGATCCAAGGGAAGTGACGGCCATGCCGGGCTGGTCGGCTCCGCTGGCGAGGAACGCGGCGATGCTGTCGGTGGTGCCGGCATGGATATGGCAGGTGGTCGGTAGGCCAAACAGTGAAGCTGCTTCTGGATGAATTGGAGCTACTCTGCTGCCAGGAGCTAAGACCTGAGGCAGGAGTCGCCGCAGGGAGTCTGGGATCCAGTCAGGGTATTGCAGTTGCTCTACGTCGTAGCCCAGCTTGAGAGCATTGTGGTAGTCGCTGAGGCCAGGACGGCGATGCAGCTGATAGGCCAGCCAGTCAGCTTGGTGAATTAAATAATGGGCCTGGTGCCAGACGAAGGGTGGTAAGTTTGCCTGCCACCAGAGCAGCTTGCTGAGGCTAGAGGTGGGGCTCAGTACAGGACTGCCCGCGGGAGCAATGGATTGCAGCTGCTGGGCCTCTTGACGGCTGCGATCGTCGTTGTAAAACAGCGGATCCGCGAGGGGGCTGCCGCTAGGGTCGCAGAGGAGCACCGTGCCTGAAGTGCCATCGATCGCCAACTGCTGAATATGCAGCCGCAGCTCCGGGGGAATTTGCTGGATTAAACGGTGTAGGGTGGCCACCCAGCGATCGCTCCAAGGGCGATCATCCTGGGGGTAGGGTGCCTCCCCCAGGTAGCGCACATTATTCTGGTCGAGTACCGCTGCCCGTGCCCCGGAGGTACCAAAATCTAGGCCCAGGGCCAGGGATTGGCTGGTCACGACTTTATCCCTGTGAACATCAGCGCTTGAGTCGAACCATGCGAAGCCAAAAAAGAGGCGTGAAAATCACGCCTCTGGAGGTGTTCTAAACCAGGAAGTTCAAACAAACAGGGATATTGGCCGGGGCTAGACGCTGATTTCGCTGAGTTCCCGGCACATGTAATCAAAGGGCTGGTCGACAAAACTCGTCTCTTCGATGCCTGCCTCGGAAATTTGGCCTTTAACCATATCCTTCAGAATTTGGATGCCAACGACCGTTGGACCAATGGGAACCCCTAGGGAATTGTAGGTTTCTCGCAGCCCCGCCAGGACGCGCTCATCTAAGAGATCAAAATCTCCGGCGACCAAAGAATAGCTGGCGTAGCGTAAATAATAGTCCATGTCTCGCAAGCAGGCGGCATAGCGACGGGTGGTATAAGCATTGCCACCAGGACGGATCAGTTCAGGCACTTGCTCAAATAGAGCTTTACCGGCTGCTTTGACCAGGCCAGCTGCGTTGGCACTGATGATGGCAGCGGCCTGTACTCGATTCATGCCGCTATCGAAATAGGACTTCAAAGAATCCAGTGCATCCCGGTCAAGATACCGCCCGGTAGTGTCATAGTTGCTAATCAGCGTTGTTACGGCATCCTGCATGAATGGTTTCTCCCAACTCTCGTTAAGCAAACAGCAATGAAATGGCCCACAGGCCTACCAGTCCAACCCAGGGGCAAGGGATGATTCCCTTAGCTAAACTGTCCCAAGCTGAATCACCCTGACTTGAACCGGTTTGGTCGCGAGAATCATCAATCAGACCCTTTACCAGCTTCGGAATCAGGCACTATGACCCGATCCAAATGGCGGCGAAGGCAGACGTAGCCATGGTTTGAGGGCTTGAATCTCAGCGCTTAGTCTATCACGGTGTCTGGTGCCCAAGGGGAGCTTTCCCTAGGGACAGGGGGGTGAGATGAGGAAGTTGTTACATACCGCAATCTTTCGCAACGATGCTGCCCCCTGCGAGGATGGCTGCCCCCTTTAAAACCGGACATTTTGTATTTGATGATACAAACTCCCTAGACCCCTATTCCTAGGATGATGCAGAACGTGAACGCTTGAATACAAGCGGCATAGTGAGTGAGTGGTACCGTTCCTCCGAATATCGTTTGAACGCTAGAGGTTAGAAGGAGTAGTTCATGGCAACCCCTGCAGAAATCCTCAAAAAAATTGAGGATGAAGGCATTCAGCTGATTGATCTCAAATTTATTGACTTGCCGGGCATCTGGCAGCACCTGACGCTTCACAAAAGCCAGATTGACGAAAGCAGCTTCACAGACGGGGTAGCATTCGACGGCTCCAGCATTCGTGGCTGGAAGGCCATCAACGAGTCCGACATGATGATGGTGCCCGATCCCGATACTGCCTGGATCGATCCTTTTATGAAGGAACCGACCCTGAGCATGATCTGCACCATTAAGGAGCCCCGTACCGGCGAACTGTACGAGCGCTGTCCCCGGGCGATCGCCACCAAAGCAATCAACTATCTCCAGTCGACTGGTATCGGCGACACCGCTTTCTTTGGTCCTGAGGCCGAATTCTTTATTTTTGACGACGTGCGCTTCGATCAAAATGAGCACTCCGCCTACTACTACGTCGATAGCGTTGAGGGTCGCTGGAACACTGGTCGGGTAGAAGAGGGTGGCAACCTGGCCTACAAGCCCCGCTACAAAGAGGGCTACTTCCCCGTGGCCCCCACCGACACCTCCCAGGACATGCGCAGTGAAATGCTGCTGGCGATGGGTGCACTAGGGGTGCCCATTGAGAAGCACCACCACGAAGTGGCTACCGGCGGCCAGTGCGAGCTGGGTATCCGCTTTGGGGAGCTGATCCAGGCCGCTGACTGGCTGATGATCTATAAGTACTGCATCAAGAACGTCGCTAAGAAGTACGGCAAGACCGTCACCTTCATGCCCAAGCCGCTGTTTAACGACAACGGTTCTGGGATGCACACCCACCAGTCCATCTGGAACAACGGTGAGCCCACCTTCGCCGGTGACCAGTACGCGGGTCTGAGTCAGACCGCCCTGTGGTACATCGGCGGCATCCTCAAGCACGCTCCGGCCCTGCTGGCCCTGACCAACCCCACCACCAACTCCTACAAGCGGCTAGTACCTGGCTTTGAGGCTCCGGTGAACCTGGCCTATTCCCAGGGCAACCGCTCCGCTTCCGTACGGATTCCCCTCTCCGGCGACAGTCCCAAGGCGAAGCGCCTGGAGTTCCGCTGCCCGGATGCTACTTCTAACCCCTACCTGGCCTTTGCAGCGATGCTCTGCGCCGGTATTGACGGCATCAAAAACCAGATTGATCCTGGCGATCCGCTGGATGTGGATATCTACGACCTCAGCCCTGAGGAGCTGGCGAAGATTCCGTCTACCCCCGGTTCTCTACTCGATGCTCTGAAAGCCCTCGAAGCAGATCACGAATTCCTAGTATCGGGCGGCGTCTTCACCGAAGACTTCATCAGCAACTGGATCGAGTACAAGCTTGACAACGAGGTAAATCCCATGCGGCTCCGGCCCCATCCCTACGAGCTAGCGCTGTACTACGACTGTTAGATCCTGCCATCTAAAGTTCTCTTAGGCGCAGCCTCAGCTGCGCCTTTTTTG
>PYEQ01000414.1 GCA_003017785.1 filamentous cyanobacterium CCP5
CTGACTCCAGGAGTCCAAGTCGGTCATGTAGTCATATCCAGGCTGGGGATAGCGCTGGCGCTGCTGAATCGGCTGGTTACCAAAGGGCACATCCTGCAGCAAAAACTGAGACACGTGGGGCCCGACCTCACACCCTGCATAGGGACCGCGGAAAAGGGTTTGGGGGGTACAGGCAAAGCCAAATTCCTGTTCAAACCCCAGGTTATTCAGATCGTCGCAGGCGGCCCGAATCAGCCCACTGTTGGCGTACTGATCGAAAGGAATATCGCGGCAGAGGGCCATCCAGTAACGCTCCACCATGTCCACCGCCGTATTGCGGCTGTTAAAGGCCGGAGCGGCGGCCATCCGGGCCCCGTGAGAATCATTGCCAATCGCTTGAAACGAATAGGCATTCAGCGGATTTGCCAGCAGTCGCTTGCCGCCACCGAGCTGCACCTGTTCGAAGGCGGCTTGGGTTCCCGCCTGAATCGCATCCAGCAGCGACTTAAAGGAGTTGGCATCCACCAAACCATTGGCATTGTGGGCCAGGGCCTTAGTGAACGCAGCAAACCCCGGAAAACCCATCTGCTCAAAGCGCTGCTCATCTCCGTTAGTTTCGGGGGGGCAAGGGTCAAATGCCTCAAAGGCATCATCCCGTTTTTGATCGCGAATCGTGCGGGCGTCTTCACGACGACCAGCAAAGTCCAGATGCTTGGGATTGCAAGAATAGTCAAACATGCAGATATCTCTCAATGAATGGGAGTGGGAATCGCCGTCAAAAGGCTGGCTGGTTTTGGGCTCCAAATAAGGCGGAGGAAGCACAGTGACTGACAGCTTTTCCGGAGAAAAGCGCAGCCATAAAAGTTTGAACAGCTTCCTAAAATCCATACCCGCTAAGGGAATTGCGCTAAAACCCATAGGTCAAAGTCCTAGTGGCTTAAGGCCATAGATGAGGTAGATAAGTCCCTGAATCCCCAGCAAATGCTCGGCTCAGCCTCGGCCGTTGGTATTTGCTTAGGTGAGCCCAATCTAATCGCTACCCCAAGGCAAAGCCATGACCCCTGCTGGTACATTGGGGAGTTATGTTTGCCCCCTTTGATGGCCCTGCGGCCTTTGTTCTAGGCAAACAGTGTTCTAGGCAAACAGTCGTTTTCCTGTATAGGCTGTATTTCCTGTACAGGCTGTATCTGTTGCATTGGCCGAGGCGGTGGCTAGATTTCTAGATAGCGATGAATTCTAAAACGGGGAAAAATTTCGCTAATACAGCATTTCCCAAACTAGCGGGGTATCTTCATGCCTGATCAACAAGGGGCTTAAGCCCCTCGTTAACCCCTTGCCTGCACCGGACTGAGAAACACTGTAAAGCTACCCTGGCAGCTGCACCCCGACTGGGGAACTGACATCCAGGTGACAACCCCAGGTGACAACGGGGGCACCACAGATCCTCTGGCAAATGGTGCAGTGACCATAGCCCGCATCGAGACTGGGGGCTGTACTCTGATAAAAAGGCCATTGCTGCTGGAAAGATATAGGTTTCCAGGTCTCACTGAGGTGTGAGTTGTGTGGGTGTGAGTAATGCTAAGGGCATAGTGCGGATCTGCGCTAGCGAGCTATTCTCCGCTATTACGGGCGTTTTTCCAGGCTCCGGTTAGCCGGGGAAAATTGGTACGAAACTCATCGAATCCAAACCAACTGCCAAGGCGTCCCTCATCCCAGGAGGCGGAGAGGGCCCCATAACTCAGGCCTAAAACCCCTAGCCCAAAGCAGCCAAGGGTAGAGAACAGCACGGCGTAGGGGGGTAAATCAACGATGTCGCGCACCGTTAGAAAATAGCTGACAAAGAAAAGGCTTACCCCAGCCGCTACCGGAATACCCGAAAACAGTAGCATGCGGCGAAACATGCGCTGGCTGATTTCTTCCGGGATCGACGCACTAGAACGGGAGCGATCGCCCTGGGCCTGCTGGGTTGTCGATTTTGACTTAGACGGCTGCGTCGGCACTGAAGCGGTCTGTGCCGGTTTTTCGTTCGATTTTTCTTTTTTCCGCTTGGACTTGGGCTCGAAGGGAAGGGAGGACCGAGACGGATCAGAAGCCATGCTTGCCAAAATCAAAACTATCGACTGAGAAGACGGGGTTAGGGGCTAGCAACTGCCTTGGTTCTCGCTGCCCGACTAACCCTCACTGCCCGGCCTTACCTAGCCGCGAATGCCCAAGCGCTGAATCAAAGCCCGGTAGCGGTCAGGATCTTGCTTGAGCAGATAGCCCATCAGCCGCTTACGACGACCAATCATCTTCAGCAGACCCCGCCGGGAGGAGTAGTCTTTTTTATTGCTTTGCAGATGGGTGCTGAGCTTACTGATGCGATCGCTCAGCATGGCGATCTGTACGTCAACCGATCCGGTGTCGGTTTCGTGGACCTGGTAGTCCGAAATCAGCTCTTGTTTTCTCTCTTGCAGCAGTGGCATAGGATGACTATTCGCTCTCCATTGGTAAGTTCTCAGAGTTAGCTATCATAACATAGCCTTTCGGCCTACTGACTCAGCCAGCTAATTGCCTCCCTGACCCAGGCTTCGGAGTCAGCGGACTTGCGCAGGGTAGTGCTCTGCCCCACTGCCTGAATCGCCTGAAGAATCTCGCCACTGGTGTAACCCAGAGCCAACAAAGTCATTTCCACATCTTCTTGGAGGGTGATGGTAACCGCCCCCACCGGGGTCCCGATACCGCTCTGATGACGCCAGTCGCTGAGCTTGGTTTTAAGCTCCAGGACAATGCGTTCAGCGGTTTTGCCCCCCACTCCGGGGGTACGAGACAGCAGCCGGGTATTGCCACTTACCACTGCCTGAACCAGGTCTTCCGGGCTGAAGGTATCGATTAAGGCCATGGCCATCTGGGGACCGATACCGCTGACGCTAATGAATAGCCGAAAGAGTTCTCGCTCTTGGCGAGTGCCAAACCCAAACAAAATCACCTGGTCTTCGCGAATCTGCTGATGGCTAAACAGCTGAACCGGCTCCCCCAGGGGAGGCAGGTCGGGCAAAATTCGGGCCGCCACCTGCAGGTCGTAGCCCACCTGGTTGACATCGAGAGTGACAATAATTCGCTGACCACCAGGCTTCTGGATATCCACCAGATTGCCTTTGAGATAGCTAATCATGGGATTTAGGGCTGAGGACGCTTAGCGCGATGGCTACTGCGAGATTCCCGGGTGGGGCTAGCATGTCGAGGCGAGGCTGGGGGAGACATCCCAGGACTCAGCTGGCTGCGGCCATTTTGCACCGTCCGCAGCATGGTGGCTAGCTGTTGCTCTAGCCCTACCAGCACGCTATCGGCGTAGCCATCGGCCTCGGCTTCGATGGCCTCCTTCTCATTCAGGGCGCGCTGGCGTAAGGCTTCCCATTCTTGTTGGGCCTGGAGGCGCAGCTGCTCGATTTCAGCAATGGTTTGCGATCGCGCCTGGTCGCATTCCTGGCGCGCTTGTTCCTTAACCTGCTGGGCTAGGCGCTCCGCCTGCTGGACGATGCCCAGCTCATCTAAACGGGCAGCAGCTTCCTGGTTAGCGGCCGCAACTAAATCTTGAGCGTAGCGCTGGGCCTCGGCCAAAATACCGTCCCGCTGTTGCAAAATCCGCGTCGCTTCCCGAAAGGCGGTTGGTAAATTGAGCCGAATTAGATCGAGCTGATCCAGCAGCTCGTCCTCATCGCACAGGGTTCGTCCCGTAAAAGGAACCCGGGGGTTCGCTAAAATCAGCTCTTCTAACTTATTGAGCTGCTGCTGAATGTCTACGCTTCCGGTCCCAGGGACGGGGTCCGCCTGGGACTGAGCAGTTCCGTTGTTTTGGTTAGGACTGAGGGAGGGTTCTGGGCGTAGCATTGGCAGATATCGGTGGCGACATGGGAGGGAACGAGGTGGTCAACTGGCCCGCCGAAACGGGCAATTTCTTTAACTAGGCTACTGCTTAAGAATCCATATTCTGTAGAAGTGGCCAAAAACAGGGTCTCGATATCTTCAGCAAGGGTTTTGTTGGTGTGAGCCATCTGTAGCTCTTTCTCAAAGTCTGAGAGGACCCGTAGTCCCCTCAGCAGCACCTGGGCCTGACGGGAGCGGGCATAGGTAACCGTGAGTCCTTCGAAGTGATCAATCTCTACGTTTGCCAGGTGAGCAACAGATTTTTGAATCTGTTCAAGGCGCTGCTCGATGGTGAACAGAGGTGCCTTGTTGGGGTTGCTGGAAATCACCACAATCACCCGTTCAAATAGGCGGCTGCCGCGGGTGATGATGTCTAGATGCCCTAGGGTGATGGGGTCAAAACTGCCAGGATAAATCGCAATCAAAACGGGTAAAGATTGCTTCAATGTGGCGATTATAGCGAACTTAGTCCAGGCCTAATCGTTTCTTGTAAACGCGATCGCAGCGCAGAGTTTCAACTCCCGTCGCTGGTTCGTACCCTGCCGACTCGTACAGCTGGACAGCCTCCCTTAAAACACTGGCGGTTTCAATCCAAATTTCCCGATAGCCAGACTGATACACTGCCTGCTCCAGACACCCCAGGAGAAAGCGGCCAAGCCCCTGC
>PYEQ01000415.1 GCA_003017785.1 filamentous cyanobacterium CCP5
GCACCGTGCGGGTCGAGGCTCCCATGGCCTGGGCTGCTTCCACAAACAGCTCCGTCTTGAGGCTGACGGTGTGGTTGCGTACCACCCGGTAGTACTGGGGTACGTAGGCAATGCTGAGGGCTACTGCTGCGTTGATCACCCCCCGTCCCACTACGAAGGCCAACGTCACCGACAGCAGCAGCCCCGGCAGGGTGTAAATTGTGTCCATAAAGAACAGCAGCCCCCGGTCCAGCCGTCCCCCCAGATAGCCGCTGACCATGCCCAGGGGGACCCCCACGATTACGCTCATGATCGTAGCCAGCAGCACTACCTGCCAGGCGGCTCGGGTGCCAAAAATGGTGCGGGAAAAGACGTCGTAACCCTGGCGGGTGGTGCCCAGCCAGTGCTCAGCGTTCGGCGGCTGATGAATCGGGTTCTGCAGGGCGGCGGTGGGGTCTTGGAGCCAGCCCCAGGTTTGCAAAACGGGGGCCAGCAGGGCGATCGCGCTAAACGCCAGGGTGATGACAATGCCTGCTGCCATCAGCATCAGGGACACACTGGCGGCTTTTCCCCTGAGGTGGCTCAACATGGGAAACGCTAACCGCCGACGGGAGTTACTGGTCATGGAGAAATACCTGGACGCTCAAAACCGGCTGAACCCAGCCCCATCCAATAGAATACAGGGCCATTAGCCGCTCAAATTTCCAATTGATCCAGCGGTTTACACTAAAACCGTTAACCTTAACGCGGCTATCCATGACTGCTTCCAATCTTTCACCCGAAACCAATGCCAGTGCCGTCATGGCTGCAGCGGCGACTGCTGACCAGCGCCCCAGTCCGGCTGAGCTGGCTAGGGCAATGCTGCTGGCAGAAAAATCAGTCCGAGGTCAACAGCTGGATGTCAAAGCCTTGGTCGGTGTTTGGCAGCTGCGCTTCACGGTCCCGAAAAAGCCCCGCCTGAAAGACGACCAGCCGACTCAGCGGGGCTTTTATATTCCTCGCCTGGTGCAGGCAGAAATTGGCTTCCAAACCCAGCCAGCTCCAACCCCCCTAGCCATTCACAATCAGCTAAAGCTCGGGCCCCTGATTCTGCGGCTAACCGGCAATGCCAAACCAGTGGGTAAGAATCTTATAGCGTTTGAATTCAACCACGTGCAGGTCAGCGGGGGCCGATTCACTCTATATCGCGGCCAGATTCACACCTCCCCGCTGCCCCCTTCAGAACAAATCGGTAAGGCGGCTTTCTTTAGCTTTTTTGCCACGGCCAGTGACTACATCGCCGCCCGAGGTCGGGGTGGAGGGCTTGCCCTATGGGCTAGAACTGAAGCCAACATGCCCTAGATAGGGCTACTCTTCTGACTGGGTTGGGAGGACTTCTAGAGGGGCGGGTGGTTTAGGAGCCGGTGCCGCATCGATGGGGGGAGCCGGTGCCGGAGCAGAATTATTGGGCGCCGGAGGAGCGGTGACGGGGGCCGGTACCGGTGGTGGTGCTGACGGCGGGGGAGCCGTGATCGCCGCCGGAGAGGGGCGAGGAGCCGGAGCAGAATCGTCCTCGTTAACCACCGGCTGTCCGCCACCTGGGTTGGAATCAGAGTCGCCATCGGAGCTGCGGGCCGTAGCGGGTTCGGAGGAGCGATCGCCACCAGACTCCTCAGAATCGGAGGAGGAAGAGGGGCGGTTGTTAGAATCTTCCTCGGAGTCATCGCTGCTAGCCCCCGCCTTAGCGGCAATCACCTTGCCAGGCTTGACCGGCTGGGCCTCAATGCTGCCTTTCCGTCCCGCTAACCTGGGCAGGGACGAGAAGTTCTCCACCGGAATGTCGTCGGTCAGCTGGGACATGAACATCCGCCATACCGCCGCGGCAGTACTGCTGGCGCCGTAGGTGGGACTGCTGTCATCGTTCCCCATCCAGACGCCAGTGGCCAACTGGGGAATATAGCCGACAAACCAGAGGTCGCGGTTGCGCTCCGAGGTGCCGGTCTTGCCAGCCACCGGACGCCCCAGGGCAGCATTGCTGCCAGTGCCTCCTTGCACAACCCCCTGGAGCATCCAGGTCATGATTGCAGCGGTTTCAGGATCAACTGCCTGCTCCCCCTCAGTGGGTGCCTGATAGATCACCTCCCCCTGGCTGTTAAGCACCCGGCGAATGCCGTGGACAGGCTTGTGAATGCCTTTGTTTGCCAAAGTCCCATAGCCACTGGTGAGTTCCAGCAGGTTAACCTCTGAAGCCCCCAGGGCGAGGGAATAGGTGGGCAGCAGCTCAGACTTAATGCCCATGCGCTTGGCCATGTCGATGACGGGCTGAAAACCTACATCCACCAGGGTTTTGACCGCCACAATGTTGATCGACGACTGGAGGGCCTTACGCAGGTCAACTTTGCCGCTGTAGTTGTCGCCGTAGTTTTCTGGCTCATAGCCGTCAACCACGTACTTAGCATCGACGTAGGGCTTATAGGGGGAAAATCCAGCGGCGATCGCCGTCGTGTAGACAAAGGTTTTAAAGGTCGAGCCGGGCTGGCGCTGGGCCTGGGTGACCCGGTTGAACTGACTCTCGTTGAAGTCGTTGCCCCCAACCATCGCCTTAATCTCGCCGTTGCGGGGGTCAACCGCCACCAGGGCCACCTGTTCGAATCCCTGCCAGCCGCTGTAGCGTTCGATCGCATTTTCTACGGTCTGCTCGGCTTTCCGCTGCCAGCTCACGTTGAGGCTGGTTTCTACCGTTAGGCCCCCGGCTTCGAGCTGGTCTGGGGTCAGAATTTCAGCGAGCTGCTTCTGGACGTAGATGGTGAAATAGGGAAATTCGCTGTAGAGGTACTTAGGCTGGCGGGGGGTTGTGGAAATGCCGGCATTGCGAGCCGCCTCGGCTTCAGCAGCCGTAATTCGACCAATTGCCTCCATGCGATCAAGTACCCGATCTCGCTGGCGGCGGGCCGCTGCCTCGTCCACCACGGGGGAATACAGGCTAGGGGCCGGAGCCATACCGGCAATCAGAGCCGACTCAGCCAGAGTTAGGTCATCGACGGACTTACCAAAGTACACCCAGGCGGCATCGGCCACTCCATAGGCACCAGCACCCAGATACACCAGATTGACGTAGCGCTCTAGAATCTGGTTTTTGGTTAAATCCTTTTCAATTTGCAGCGCCAGCAGGGCTTCTTTGACCTTCCGCTGCAGGGTCCGGTCCTGATCTAGAAAGACGATCCGGGCCAGCTGCTGGGTAATCGTGCTAGCGCCTTCGACCACGTCCCGCTGACGAATATTGGCCATCAGGGCCCGGCCGATGCCCTTGAAGTCCACCCCGTTGTGTTCATAAAACCGCCGGTCTTCAGCGGCGATAAACGCATTAATCAAATCCTGGGGCAGGCTGTCATACTCAATTGTGTCCCGGGAGGCCGGACCCACCTTTTGCAGCACCACCGCATCCGCCGAGCGGATGGTCATGGTCCCTTCTCGCTGGTAGGTGAGGATGGCTTCGGTCTCCGGCAGGTTGGCGAGGGCGGCCTGCCAGATGCGGTAGGATCGCACCCCCCCGGTTGCGGCCAGGGTGGTCACGGCCAACGTGCCCCAAAAAATCAGCCGCAGGTGCAGCGGACGCCGATAGCGGGGACGCCGCCGTCGCTGGTCTGAACCAGGCTGGGCCTGGTCTGAGCGCGACTGGGGGCTCCGGGCTGATTGATCTCTACCCTTTGAACGCTGCCAGCCCGAATCCTTCCTGGACGGTTGAGCCATGGGGTGCTACCTCCTCAAATTCCGGCGTGGCCGAGGGCCAAACCGGTAACGAGCATACCAAATACCAAAAACGGCTGGGCACTAGCCTGGTACTTTACATCATTTTCGAGGGGAGCCCGCAGGAAATACATGTCCTGAAAGGTGATCTGCGGGATGATCAGCAGCACCAATAAGACAGCGTAGAGGTTTTGGTGAATGGCCATTAAATAAGCGGCCACCCCCCCTTGGAAAATGTCGATCATCAGCACACAAATCCAGGCGGCAGTGGATATGCCAAACATCACCGGCAGGGAGTTAAGACCGAGCTGGCGATCGCCCTCGACACTCTTGAAATCGTTAACCACCGCAATGCCCAAGCCTGAGAGGCTATAGAACAGGGTCAGCACTACAATGGTCCAGTTGAGATTGCCAAACAGAGCGTGACCGGCCCACCAGGGCAGGGCGATGTAGCTGGCACCCAGGGCATAGTTGCCCAGCCAGCCATTTTGCTTCAGCTTCAGGGGCGGCGCGGAATATATATAGGAGAGGAACGACCCGCCAATCGCCAGGGCGGTGATGATCGGAAACTCATGGCCAGCCCATTGATCCAACAGGTAGGCGATGCCAATGCCAGCAAGCAGCAGCACGATTATCTGGGTGGCTACCTGGGGCACGGAAATGGCTCCGGATGGAATTGGCCGGTAGGGCTCGTTAATGGCGTCGATTTCGCGATCGTAGAAATCGTTGAGGGTCTGGGTGTAGCCAGCCAGCAGCGGGCCTGACAGCAGCATGCAGGCGGCTGCCACCAGCACGTGCTCTAGATTCCAACGGTAGCCCCCGGAGGAGGCCGCTCCGCAGACC
>PYEQ01000416.1 GCA_003017785.1 filamentous cyanobacterium CCP5
AACATCGACGGGGGTGGCTACATGAAGCGCCGATGTGGGTGAAGCATATCCACCGGTTGATATGTTTCGCGATCGCGATTGTCTAATGCGCGATCGCGATTGTCTGCTTCACACTCGCTTGTACTTGCTTGGCGATCGGGTGTGCTTGCTTGGCGATCGGGTGCGCTTGCTTATCGCCGGGGTGTACTTGCTTGGCGATCGGGTGTGCTTGCTTGGCGTATAGCTCTTCGGGCATGGCTGGCACTAAGGCGCAATCATTACCCTGGTGCCCAGACTCTGTCTGGGTACCGCCAAAGGCGGCTCTGCCGCCAAAAACGAGGCGGAGTAAGCAACCAGGGCATTCTCAATTTACGAATTGAGTCCGGTCGATGCCCTACACGTATATCCTCGAATGCGCTGATGGTAGCTATTACACCGGTAGCACCTGGGATTTGCAAAAGAGACTTTGGCAGCACCAAAACGGCATGGGAGCAAAGCACACAGCGAAAAGATTACCCGTTAAGCTCGTTTATTACGAGTGGAGCGATCGTATTGATGCAGCTTTTGATCGCGAGAAGCAGATTCAAGGCTGGAGCCGCCAGAAGAAGCAGGCGTTAATAGCGGGAGCCAGCGATCGGCTTCCTGAGTTGTCGGCTTGTCAGAATGAAAGCCATTACCGCAACCACGTAACTGATACCGAGGCCAGCGTTTCTGAGGATTGAATGCTACGATGGCTGGCTTTCTCCCTCCGGGAGACACTTCGTGAACGACTCCGCTCAGCCAGCGGATAGTCCCTGCCATCGCTCCCTGAGCGAAGTTGAAAGCAAGAAAGTCTTTGCATAGTCGCTCCCTGAGCGGAGTCGAAAGAAGCGAAGTTTTTGTCATAATCGCTCCCTGAGCGGAGTCGAAGGGAGCAATGCCGTTGGCGTTAGTCGCTTCCGAAGCGAGAAGATGATGCGGTGTGGCGGCTGGCTTTCTCCCTCCGGGAGACACTTCGTGAACGACTCCGCTCAGCCAGCGGACAGTCCCCGTCATCGCTCCCTGAGCGTAGCCTCTTCCGAAGAGAGAAAGGGAGCGGAGTTGAAAGAAGGGAAGTCTCTGCATAGTCGCTCCCTGAGCGGAGTCGAAGGGAGCCATCTCTGAAACACCCAGAAACCCGTTGTCAGAAGCCTGGAAATAAAACTTTAGAATCGCCGAGAAGCCTTATCGCTTATACTCGGCAAGTCTCCATGCGAGAGAAGAGAAGCCAACCCCAGCCCACCAACCAGCCATCGCCCGACCCACACAACAGGGGGAGGTGTCCCCGAGGCGCAGAGGTGTCAAAAGTTACTTCTTTGTAGTCGATGTAGCTATCATTTACCCGCCAGCCTACTTCCGCTGCAAATTGCCTCCAAATCTTACCCCCCGGATAATTACCATCTAGCTCCGCGCCACAGCCCTTATAGATTTGCTTTTGCACGCTAAAGCCAAATCGGCCATTGCTATATTTCACCCAAAGTCGATCAATGGTCAGTAAATCGGCGGCAGGAAATCTGAGTAGTTCATTCTCAGTGAACCAGCTGCCTGAAGATTCCCCCACCGCTCGAATCATCACCTCGTAGGTTTCTCGGTCAGCGGCTTTAAAATCTCTCGCTTTCAGCAAATTCCGCAGCTTTCGATAATCAAGCCCTTTCTCCGAGTGCAAAAAGTCATTTGCTTGCAGCACCCGCTCCTCAATCATCGCTGCTGTTTCATCGCTCAACCCTCGCTTCTGCTGTCGGCGCTTGAGCAGATTTTGGGCTTCAGAATCCAGCGGATAGGCCCTTTCTGCCATCCGCTGAAACATCTGTTCATAGGCTAGATACGGGGCAAGGGCTTCCCTTTCAATTTGCTGAGCAGTTGCAGCCGAAATCGAGAGTTCTTCCCGCAGATGATTCAGGGTGATGCGGCCTGCTTCGCTGATGTCTCCTGCACCTTTATTGAGGATGTAGGCAACTTCTTGCTGATACTCTTCTATTTCCGGGGAAAGAGCCGCAGGCTTGGACGATGTTGAGGAACTGCTGTCTGTTTGCCGTTTAGCGGACTGTGCTGTCCTCAGCTTCTCCACCGTAGCCCGAATCCCCTGGGCCACGTTTTTAAACGCCTCATCCCGATTCGCAAAGCTCGTCACCGCCTTAGCATTCGTCGGCAGGGCTTGCAGCTTGCCAAACGGGGCTCCCTTCCAGTCCACGTCCCGCAGAACAATCGGGATCACGCAGGCATCCCCAGACTTATGGCGCTCCATTGCTGTCGTCACTTCTACATCCCAGCAGTAGCGGGAGGCCAAAAAGTCAGAGCTGATCAGCAGCAAAATGACCTGAGCGGTGTTGAGATTCTCGTTGATTTCGCCGTCCCACTCGTCACCGGGCAGGATGCGGCGATCGTGCCAGCTTTTGATTTCCCCTAGCCGCTCCAAAATCGTCAGGTGCTTGGCCAACTCATCCCGCAGCGTTTCATCAGCGTGGGAGTAGGAGAAAAAGACTGCGATCGCCTCATCCATCAGCGAGTGCCCAAAGTAACCTGGTTATTGCTTCGTCAATTATAAGGAGGATTCCGGGGAGGGCTTGAGGATAAAGTTTTGGCGATCGCTCTAACCGCTCCTACTTCACCTCGCCCTAGGTTTGCAGCAGCCAGCGGGCGATCGCACTAGTATCGTCCCATTCGCTTACCCCATGCACCAACCCAGCAATCCTCCATAATTGAGACAGCTTCTTTCCCTCAGTGAGGTCTCTATGAACATTGAGCAAGCCTTACTAAAGCAAGTTCGTACCCTCACGCTAGCCCAGCAGCAAGCCGTCTTGGACTTCGCAGCTTCCCTGCACCCAAAAACCTCCCCGACTCCCAAAGAGCGCATTCCAGGTCTGCATCGGGGCGCATTGATGATGAGTAATGACTTTGACGATTCGCTACCAGATAGTTTCTGGCTTGTCGAAGAAGAATGAGATGCCTGTTTTGCTGATATTGTCCGAGAACAGCAGTCTAAGACCGTCATCATTTTTATGCTGCGGCACTACGCCTCATCAACCAGCTCAAGAATCTGATCGTACAAAGCAGCAGAAACTCTGAAATTAGAAGTGGCGATTAGCTCATCCAGAAGCGGTTTGACGGCTATAACCAATTCTTTCCGCTTGGCTTCAACCAGAATGCCAAGTAATCCAGTGATTTTCACGCCTAAACGATTGGCCTCTGCTCTACCACGCCGCTCATCAATCAGTAGCAAATCAGCTTGCAGTTCCAAGGCGAGGACAATCGCTTCAGACTCACCTAAATCTAACCTCGACTCTACTTCAAGCTGTTCAACGATTCTGCGCTGAGTGACTTCGCGCACTTCTAGCCATTGAGCATCCTGAACTTCAAAGGTCCCTGGAACGGGTGGATCAATCTCGACTAACTCGCGATAAACGGCTTGGGGGATTATTACCCGACGGTAAAGCTGTGATAAGAGTTGCAGGTGCTGGATGGCAGCTAAGTTGGTGATTGCAGAGGTGTCGCTGATAACAATCACAGACGGCCTAGGGCGCGCAAGTTTTCTAAATCCAGCTCAAAATCCTCGACATCATAGGTATACAGCGGAATATCGCGCTGTTTGAGCAACTGACGAAACGCCTTTGGCGACATCTCAGCCAGTTGACTCGCATATCCCAACGTCAACCGCCCGGTCTGAAACAGATGTAAGGCAACCTCTTGCCGAAACTCGCTGGGGGATAGCCGGGCAGCTTTCAGGATATCGTCTGAGATAACAAGGCTCATAACTAGGCAGCTAGTTTACTCATGTATCAAACATAGCCTAGATATAATTGGGCGAGAATTTGGAGCGATGCTGAGGGCGATCGCCCTTGACAAAGCAACTCTCCGCGACGGCCCACTCACTATTACTCTAATCACGCTGCAGACATAGCGGTTTTATTTCCTCCAGCAAATAGACTGATTTCCGCTGCCGCCTATCGCTACACTGAAGTGCGGCAACTAAGCGACACAGCAGCGACTTCATGGCTGATTTAATTCTGTTCTGGCATCGGCGGGATCTGCGGATCACGGATAACTTGGGGCTGGCAGCGGCCCGCGATCGCTCCCCCAAGACAGTCGGCGTGTTCTGCCTCGATCCGGGACTGCTGGAGAGTGACGATGTCGCTCCCGGTCGGGTCGCCTACATGCTGGGCTGTCTGCGAGAGCTACAAAACCGCTACGGCGAAGCGGGCAGTCAGCTATTAATCCTCCAGGGCGATCCGAAGCAGAAAATCCCGGCCCTGGCAGAATCCCTGGAAGCAGTCGCCGTCTACTGGAACCGCGACGTAGAGCCCTATTCTCGCCAGCGGGACAACGCCGTGGCCGACGCCCTGAAGGGAAAAGGCATCGAAATGCGCACCACCTTTTGGGATCAGCTGCTCCACGCCCCCGGCGAGGTGCGCACCAACGCGGGCGACCCCTACACCGTCTACACCCCCTTCTGGCGCAACTGGAAAGATCAGGCCAAGGCCGACCCCGCTCCGGCTCTGGAAAAGGCCGAGGGGCTGAGCGAGTCTGAGCAGAAAACAGCGAAGAAGGTGGG
>PYEQ01000418.1 GCA_003017785.1 filamentous cyanobacterium CCP5
TACGGCGCAGCAGGTGCAGACTCAGCTAATGAAGGAGCTACCCTACCTGGCCGAGGCTGTGGTACAAGTCGTTCCAGCAACCGCGATCGATAGCTAACAAGCCCTCCCTGTTACCAGACAAAACTTCATCTAATGCAGGAATATCTCGGAGATCACCCACGCGGGGCAGCACTTCCTGAGCGATCTCTCCCAGCACCTTGTCAGCGGGGCGGTGCCCGGATTTGAAATTGAAGGCAATATACTGCACGCCGATCGCGTTTACTTTCAGCAGCAGTGCGATCAACGGTTCGCGACCCAGTCGGTAGCCAGGTGAATCGACATCGCGGGTTCGCCGGGGGTTTCTACCAGATCAACATACAGCGATTGGGCGTAGGATTTGAAGATACCGGCAGCGGATTGCGCCGTCAGATTTCACCAGTCCGGCACGATGCGCTCCTGCTCTGGAGAATGGGCGGGGATAGCAGAGCCAGCCATCGGCATGTTCGGCAATCCATTCGGGGGACTGGCGATATGGCCTGAGACCAGCAGGGGAATGCCACCGCTTTCACAAATACGATACGATGTAGACAAGTCTGTATAAGTTTGTCTTGATATGCCTCGTCCTAAATCGTCCTCGAAGCCTTCTGCGCGCGATCGCATCATGGAAGCGGCATCTGACCTCTTCTATCGAGAAGGGACTCAAAACGTCGGCATTGATCGCATCATCGCTGAGTCCGGTGTGGCGAAAATGTCCTTGTACAACCACTTTAAGTCGAAGGATGCCTTGATTACGGCTTGGCTACAGCAGCGCGATGCCCACTGGCGGCAGTGGTTCCAATCAACCGTAGAAAAGCAATCAACAGAACCCGCCGAACGCCTCCTGGCCATGTTCGATGCCCTGGCAGAATGGTTCTCTCAGCCGGATTTTCGGGGCTGTGCCTTTATCAATTCGTCAGTCGAGCTGGTCGATCCTGAGCATCCCGGCTACCAGGTGGCGATCGAGCATCAGCAGGCAATTTATGACTACATTCTGCAACTGGTGAAGGCTGCCGAAATTGCGAATCCTCAAGTCTTGGCCGGGCAGTTGTTGCTGCTGGTAGAAGGGGCGATCGTGGTGGCGATGATGCGCCACAGCCCTGCCGCAGCTGCACATGCCAAAGCCGCTGCCTCTACCCTCATTCAAGCAGCGCTATTTTCCTAACGACTGAGACAGTCGAGTTAAATTGAGTTGGTGGTTTTCAGTTTTTTAAGACCTTGGTGTAATCCGGCAACCTTTTCATCCGCAAGGGCTCAGCGAAATATTCAGCGATCGCTGCGGAATAAACTGCCCCCATTGGCTGACGCAGGGTGGATCCGGATTCAGTGAATACTGGGCACCTGATTAACTGATAAAAATTAGGCTAAAAACTTCTGGAAGCCTTGTTTGGAGAGATCTTCGGACCTTTAAGTTAGAAACGCCTTTCTACCTTTGCTTGAAAGACATGGTTCAGGGGAAAAGCGATCGCTGAGACAGCTTGGACCTAGTGGTCTATCAAGCTTAAATCTGCAGGTTGGATGAAGCCTTAGCAGAACCCAGCGAAGCCGACTGCTGCAAGGGTTTACTGCGTTTCATCCAACCTACGAGATCCCTCGGGAAGGAGGTATTCAAACGGGAATGCCAAAGCGATGAGCTAAGCTCTAGCCGTCGATTTCCTCAGCGGGCGCTGCCTCGGAAGTGGGCTCCTCAATGGCTTCCTCAGCGTCCTCTTCGATTTCACCGGGGGCTTCCATGACCTCAGCTTCGATTTCTTCAGCCGGCTCGGTAACCTCGGCGGCGGGTTCCTCTTCCATCACCTCAGCTTCGGGCATTTCTGCCTCAGGGGCTTCCATGACCTCAGCCTCGATTTCTTCAGCGGGCTCGGTAACCTCGGCGGCGGGTTCCTCTTCCATCACCTCAGCCTCGGGCATTTCTGCCTCAGGAGCCTCTTCGCTAGTTTCTAGGATGACCTCGGGGGTCTCTGCTGCTGGCACTTCGGCCTCGACAGCTTCCATCAAATCAGCGGCTTCAGCTGCCGGGGCCTCTAAAGCTTCAGGCGCTTCGATGGTTTCTTCAGTCATGGTTTCTTGAGCCTTAACCGGCAGGCCAAAAGCCAAACCCATAACTGTCAGGGTACTGGCCGTGAAGGCTAATGTACGGTTTAGTTTCATGATTGGTCTCCTAATGGGGGCACTGCTGACGGCCATGGCAAATCCATACCGCCAACAGTTTCGAGACTGTATCACGGGGCAATGGGAAAATCAGGACGGGTTAAGCAACTAATATTAAGCCAGGATTAACTGATACGAATTACTTGGGTTAAGGGGGGGAGCAGGAACTTTCTTAAACCCGTCTGCGTCGACTGAGAATTTTTGATGTCAATCCCGTTCTTTCGGGTATCAAAGTTAACACTAACCCTGGCGAGCACCGAGTTGAATTAGGTTAGCTATCTTTGTCTTGCCCAGCCCCTTAATACCGGTTATGTTCATGTCTTCGTAGAGGCCCTCTGCTTTCAGGACTGTTTGTATCTGCCCGGTTTCGCAGTTCCAAAGGCGAATAGTTTCGTCGGCACTGCTGCTGGCCAGATAGCGCCCATCGGGGCTAAACTGCACCGACATTACCTGTTCTTCGTGGTCAGAAAACGTTTGCAGAACGTCGCCTGTTGCCAAATCCCACAGGATCACTAACCGGTCCTGACCGCCTGAGGCCAGTCGGCGACCATCCCGGCTGATGGCGACGCTGCGGATGTGATTGCTGTGCCTTTCGTAGGTTTTGATCGGAGCATCGGCCTCCACCTGCCAGAGGGTTAGCCGGTTTTGGCAGGCCGTCACCAGACGATCGCCATCGGGATGAAAGGCGACGCTCCAGACCCAGCCGTCAAACTCCCGCCAGGTACGCAGACAGTCGCCCCTGTGAACGTCCCAGAGGTTCATGGTCAGATCTTGGCCGACGCTGACCAGCCGCTGGCCATCCGGGCTGAAGGCGATCGCTCGCACCCAGTCGTGATGGCCCTGCATCAGTCCTAAGGGTTGACCGCTGGGAACGGCCCAGAGGCGAACGGAGTAGTCGCTGCTGCTGCTGGCTAAAATCCCCTCGGTGGGGCTGAACTGCAGGCAAAATACCTGACTGGTGTGGCCGACCAGGGTTTTGAGAATCTGCCCATTCTGGGCGTTCCACAGAATGATGGCGTTATCGCCACAGCCGCTGGCTACCAGGCTACAGTCGGCGCTGCAGGTGGTGGTCAACACCCAGCTGGTGTGGCCGCGCAGGGTGTGCAGACATTTCCCGGCGGCAGGATCCCAGATGCGCACGGTGCGATCGCCGCCGCCGCTGACCAGCCGGGTGCCGTCTTGGCTCCAGGCCACTGCCCAGATCCAGTTGCTGTAGCCCGACCAGGTGCGCAGGGCGTGACCGGTGGCCACATCCCACAGCTTGATGGAGTAGTCGCGGCAGCCGGAGATCAACGTGCGACTGTCGGGGCTAAAGCCGATCGCCCGAATCCAATGGCTGTGGTGCAGCTTGTTCACCGGATGCCAGGTGCGGCTATCCCAGAGGTAAATAGCGGCGTCGATATCGGCACTGGCCAGCCGGGTGCCGTCGGGACTGAAGCGAATGGACAGGACGTGGTTGGTGTGTCCGTTTAGGGTATGGAGCAGCGTGCCCTGGGGCAGATCCCAAATTTTCAGGGTGCCATCGGCGCTGCCGCTGGCCACCACCTGCCCACCCGGTTCAACGGCCACGGACAGCACGTGTCCCCCGTGGCCGACCAGGGTGTGCCGTAGCTGGCGATCGCTGAGGCTCCAAATTTTGACGGTACAGTCGCCGCCGCCGCTGATGAGCATCTCCCCGTCGGGACTAAAGCGCAGACAGTAGATTTGAATCCGATTTCCCTTTTGATCGGCATCTTCAAACACATGGATGCAGGTGCCTGTTTCCAGATCCCACAGGCGAATGGTTGAGTCGCAGCTGGCAGAGGCCACCAGCCTGCCACCAGGATGAAAAGCCACCGAGCAGACCTGATCCCGATGGCCCCGGAGCGATCGCCGGTGCCGCCCCGTGGCGACCTCCAAAAACTCGATGGTGTGGTTGCCAGAGCCCACCGCCAGGGTCGTCCCATCGGGACTGAGGGCCAGGGAATAGATGCGGGTATCGCAGACTTTCACCGTCCAGGCGGCGAGGCTATCGCTGACCCGCCAGCAGCGCAGATAGCCCCCCAGTTCCCCGGTGATGAAGTGGCTACCGTCGGCGCTAAAGAGGCCGGCAAAGATCGCACCGAAGGTATCAGTAAGCTGCGATCGCCGCAGATCGGCATGGGCAAAATTAGCGCCAGACAGCGGCACATTTGGCAGATACGCCTGCCACACCGCCAGCCCAGACACGTTGATACCGGTCAAATCAGCCCCCAGATGGCATAGCAGATTCAGCAGGCTGCCCTGTCTCTTATACACATCT
>PYEQ01000419.1 GCA_003017785.1 filamentous cyanobacterium CCP5
CTGATCAATCCCTTGGATAATAGTCTGGTTGTTGCTATTCAGCAGCTTGGCTAGGGTAATCGCGGTCAGGGCGTTGTAGATATGGAACAGCCCCGGAGATTTCACATTCACCCCCAGCTGAACCTTTTCCCCTTGGATGTCCCCCCGCACCTCGACGTCGGTGGTGAGGTCGGGGTTGACCTGCACCTGCACCGCCCGCAAAATGTTGTGTACCCGATGGCTGGTATCCTGGAGAACTCCTTCATAGGGCATGGCCTGGGCATAGGTTTTGTCCAGGGAGGTGAAATAGGTGGAGTTAAGCAGGCCCTGGCTGAGGCGCGAGGTGCGGGGATCATCGCCATTGACCACGACGGCAGCCCGAGGGCACTGGGCAATCCCCTCGCGGATTAGCTTTTCGGTGATATCCACTTCCCCATAGGCGTCGAGCTGATCGCGGTAGAGGTTCGTGACGGCGATCGCATCGGGACGCAACTGCTTAGCAATCCGGGGCAGGGTAGCCTCTTCCACTTCTAGCACTGCATGGGTGAAGTCGAGCCGCCCCAGCAAATTCGCCTCCCGCAACAGCTGGGACAAAATTCCCTGCTGGAGGTTGGCTCCGGCTTTATTATTAAGCAGACGGATCCCCGCTTGCTGCCTGAGGATAGCGCTGAGCATGGTTTGGGTGGTGGTCTTACCGTTAGTCCCCGTAATCACCACTACCCCAGGGATTTGCTCAATCAGCGCCCCTAAGGCAAAGGGAAAATATTTACCGACAATCAGCCCTGGCAGAGCAGTTCCGGAACCCTGCTGGCTCAGTCTTAGCAGCACCATCAGCAGCTTTGCGAACCAGACAATCGGGATTAGGAACAGACGTTTCATAGGGGGGTAGACCGATCAACTTGAAGCAGAATCATACCGCAGTGGCTAGCTTGATCACTGGGCAAATCGTCCCCCTGGATAGCAGCGCGCCCTGCAAAATGGTTTACTCCGAATAGGGCTGAGCTGTGCCAGTCGGCTCAGAGACCAGCGTTTCCGGCTTGACAGAACTCCTGGCTTCTTGACTCAGATAGGGTTTGATCATGGCTCCCGCCGAACCACCTGTCAACGATTCGTCTCAGACTCCCGCTGACCATGGCGAGCCCACTATGGTAGTGGGCATTGGTGCCTCCGCCGGTGGCTTAGAAGCGTTTACCCGGCTCCTCAACAACCTGCCCACGGACACAGGCATGGCCTTTGTGCTGGTGCAGCACTTAGACCCTAACCAGCCCAGTCTGCTGACGGAAATCATAGCCCGCACGACTCAAATGCCGGTGCACGAGGTTGAAGACGGCATGGCGGTAGCCCCCAATCAGGTCTATGTGATGCCCTCCAACGTCGTTATGACCATCGCCCAGGGCTGTTTGCAGCTTCACCCCCGGCAGCCATCTTATCCACCGAGTCGGGTTATCGACGGGTTTTTTCAGTCTCTAGCTGAGGATCAACTCGATCAGGCAGTGGGGATTGTCCTGTCTGGCGCCGACGCCGACGGTGCTGTCGGCCTGGAAGCCATTAAGGCTGCCGAAGGGATCACCTTTGCCCAGTCAGAAGCGACGGCTCAGGTGGCCAGCATGCCCCACATGGCGATCGCCACCGACCAGGTAGATTTCATCCAAACCCCAGAGGAAATTGCCACCACCCTGGCCAGTCTCAGCCATCATCCTTACATGACCAGAACCAGTCCAGCGGCGATGGTGGAGACCGTCACCAGTGAAGCAGCAGCAATTGAGGTCATCCTCAACCTACTCAGGCGCCATACCCAGGTGAACTTTTCCCAGTACAAACCGAAGATGCTCAAACGACGGATTTTCCGTCGCATGGCCCTGAACCATTTAGAAAGTCTGGATAGCTACTCCCAGTACCTCGAGGAGAATCCAGCGGAGCTGCAGGCTCTCTACCAGGAAATATTGATCAACGTGACTGGATTTTTCCGAGATCCTGAGGTGTTCAATGCTCTGACGCAGGAGGTCTTCCCGATGCTCTTGCCCCGTAATCTTGCTTCGTCCGCCCCTGGGCTGCGTAGCCGCGAGCTGCCGATCCGCATCTGGGTGGCGGGCTGCTCCATGGGGCAAGAAGCCTACTCCGTCGCCATTTGTCTGCTGGAATATTTGGCCCATCAGGCCATCAACGTGCCAATTCAAATTTTTGCCACTGATGTCAGTGAACGGGCGATCGAAATCGCCCGGCTAGGACTGTATAGCCCTGCCCAAATTGCTGACGTTTCTCCCGAACGCCTACAGCGGTTTTTTGTACCGGTGGAGGGTGGCTATCAAATCAACCAGATGGTCCGAGAACTCTGTATTTTCGCCCGCCAAAACCTAGCCAACGATCCGCCTTTTTCACGGTTGGATCTGATCACCTGCCGCAACGTCTTGATTTATTTTGGGGCGAGGCTCCAGCGCAGGGTTCTGCCCATGTTCCATTACGGCCTCAATCCCCGAGGGTTTTTGCTGCTAGGGTCCTCCGAAACGGTGGGCGAATTTACCGACCTGTTCTCCCTGGTAAATACCAAGCATAAGCTTTACGTTAAGCAAGCAGAATCCCTTCGATTCAATTTTGCCTTTGACCATAGCGACTATGCTCCGGTGGTTACAGCGCCCCGTCCAATCCTGCCGTCAGAGTCCCCTGGCAGTTTCGATCCCTATGGGTTGGCGGATCAAATTGTGCTCAACCGCTATGGCCCGGTGGGGGTGCTGGTCAATGCCCACCTGGACATCTTGCAGTTTCGAGGGCAAACCGGAGCCTATCTAGATCCTTCTCCCGGTCGTGCCAGTCTCAATCTGCTCACCATGGCCAAGGAGGGCCTGCGCCTGGATCTGCGCACGGCCATTTACCAGGCCCGCCAGTCTCATCAGACTGTGGGTCGAGAACCTGTCTTCTTGAGGGACGGCCCCCAGACCCGGCAGATCCGGATTGAAGTGGTGCCGCTGAATTCGATTGAGGCTGATCCGAACTACTACCTGGTGCTGTTCGAAGATTTGCCCCCTGGGAATGCCGCTCTGCCGGAGACTACGGCTTCGTTGCCAGCAACAGCGCCACCTGACCTAGAGGATTCTGGCAATTATCCTGAAATTGACCAGTACCGACAGGAAATACAGCGGCTTCAGCAGAATCTCGATACGACGCGATCGCACCTGCAGTCGATTATTCAAGAGCAGGAAGCCACCAACCAAGATCTCCGGGCTGCCAACGAAGAAATTCTCTCCAGCAACGAGGAGTTACAAAGCACCAACGAAGAGCTCCAAACCGCTAAGGAAGAGATTCAGGCCACCAACGAAGAATTAAGCACGATCAATGACGAGCTCTATCATCGCAACTCAGAGACCATCCGCATCAGCAATGACTTTCAAAACTTACTCAGCAGCATCAATATTCCGATTCTGATGGTGGAAGGAAATATGCGTATTCGCCAGTTTACGCCCACGGCCGCCGCCCTATTCAACCTGATTCCTAGCGATGTCGGTCGTCCCCTGAGCGACATTAACCATCGGCTAACCATAACTGATTTAGAACAGCGGATTCTCACTGTCATTGACACCCTCAACCAGTCTTCTCAAGAGGTCCAAGATCAAGAGGATACCTGGTACGACCTGCGCATTCGCCCCTATCGCACCCTTGATGACCGGATTGATGGAGCGGTTATCGTGCTGGTGAATATTGACCGCCTTAAACGCAATGCCGCTGAAATCCAGCTGGCACGCGACTACGCCGACGGCATCGTCCAAACGGTACGGGAGTCGCTGGTTGTGCTCGATGCCAATCTCAGGGTAATTACGGCCAACCAGCAGTTCTATGAAACGTTTCAGGTGCCGCCTGCGGACACGGAGCAGCAGCTCATTTTCGATCTGGGCAATGGCCAGTGGGATCTTCCCCAGCTGCGATCGCTGCTCTACAACCTGCTGCCCGAAAACTTAGTAGTGGAGGATTTTGAGGTGTCCCATAATTTTGAAAATATTGGCCCCAAAACCATGTATCTCAACGCCCGTCGGATGGCGCAACCCCACGGCAAAGACCTGATTTTGTTAGCCATCGAAGCTAAAGCCTAATCAAAGAGCCCTTCCACGGCCTGTCGAAAAGCAATCAGGGCATGGGTTTCCTGGAAAGGCTTGAGTCCTTCGAGCAGCTGATCGGACAGCTTTTGTGAAACGATAGTTTTGACTTGGACGTTGGTGTTGTAGCCTGCGATATCTCCCATCCGACGGCCATGGCTGCCGCCCCCTTTTGCCGGTATTACCGTGTAACCAGATACCCCCAGCTGAGTCAGCAAATGAATTAAGCGCTCTTGCAGCACGGCTTCGCCAATAATTGTAACGAGCATTCCTTGGTTGAAAGCAATAGGCATAGAGCCTCCGGCCGCGACCACGGCATCAGTAGTTTTTGATCTTGACAACGCCAGGATTTCACACAGATCTTCTGGCTAGATGCCCAGGAAACAGGCTTGAATCGCCGAGCTTTGAATCAAAAATGGTGCCAATAGCCG
>PYEQ01000420.1 GCA_003017785.1 filamentous cyanobacterium CCP5
GAGATGAGCCCCAGGCGAACGTAAATATCAGCATGAGGGGGGCTGTGCTTAATGGCATTATCGATTAGGTTCACCAATACGCGATGAAACAGGGCCTGATCCAGATTGATCAGCAATTCCGATGGCCCCTCATAAACCAAATCAATGTGTTTCACCCGAGCTAACGGTTCCAGACTTTGCCAGGTTGTTTGAATGATTTGAGGCAAATCTACGGGTTTAAGGTTGAGCCCCTGAAAGTCCTCTCCTCCCAGTCGACTGAGATTTAGGAGATCTTCGACTAGGTTGCCGAGGCGAATGGTTTCGTTCAAAAGCCGATCTAGCCAGCCCTGAAGGGAAATATCTACTCGCGATCGCAAGGTCTCAGCCACCAGGCGGATGGAAGTAAGCGGGGTTTTAAGTTCATGGGCGACGTCCGAAGTCCAGCGATCGCGCTGCTGAATCAGCTGATTTGCCTCTTGCCGGTTTTCTAGAAAAATCCCGACCTGACCTCGGGCCAATGGAACGCCATATCCCCTCAGTGGATAGGTCGGTTCGTGGCGGGGGTGAAACGGATCGGGAAATACCCGGTAGAGTACCCAGTCTCGCTGCTGAAGCGATTGACGCTGACGGGTCATATCAATCAGGCTGTCTAGCTCAAACGAGCGGACCAGTTCCAAAAGTAGTCTTGGCTGCTGGGAAGGCTCCTGCATGGGAGGCTGAATCCCTAGCAAATGACTGGCTTGGGCATTACACCACAGCAAACGGGTCTCTTCATCGACCTGTAGATAGCCGATAGGGGCTACCTCTAACACCTGCCGCATGGCTTGGTTTTCATCTTCGCAGGCTCTAATCTTTTGACTACTATCGGCAATCACCTTTGAGAGCTGCCAGGTGATTTCTGCACTGGAAGGTTGGCCAGGCACGAGATGCGGCATCAGCGATGCCTGAAGTCGCTGACGTAAACGCCGCCAGCGCCAAATGCCCAATGCTAGCCCTGCGGCCAACCCCAGCAGAAACCAAATGACAACCATTGCTCTCGGGTAGGTGCTAATGAGAATAGCCTACGAAAAAAAGCACTTTCTGTAGAAAGTGCTTTTACCTGAGCGCTAGAGTCAGGTCAGAAATTTTGAGTCAGGTAGGTATCCGTCAATGTTGACGGATACCTACCTGCTGATTCCTTAGCGAACTTTAGCACCCCGGTAGGTTAATCCCTGGGGACGAGCTCCAGCAGGAACTTGACGGGGATTGTGACGAGTTGCCACCGCCCCACGGTAGAGTCCGATAACTTCCTCGGATACCTCAACGGCGGGTTGAGTCTGTTCGTAGTTAATGCCGCGATACTTTAAGCTCATAACAGTCGCCTCTCTTTGAGAACATGTGAAGTGGTCAGAGGCGCGTTCCTTCGGGCTGAGCCCTACTTCCGTCCTTATCAACGCTTGCATTCGTTTCAAAGGATGAACGTTTTCTATCTGTAGTCATTGTTACCGTTTTGAGGGTGACTGTCAACCGGTCTGCCCTTCATTTTTTTCTATGACCCAGACTAATGCCATGGAGCGATCGCTATTGCGGCGTGTCTGAGCTACAGATAAGTCAAAAGCGGAGTCACCCTAATCGCGGTAGATCCCGATCTGGCCGTGGTCAGCTGTTCCAACCTGTTGAATTCCGATTTCCACTATGCACGGTTTCATCCCCCCTGACCGCTTTTACGCCTATCTGACCTGGCAGGACATTGCGGCCATGCCCGATAAGGAAAACGTTGTCTTGATCCAGCCCGTGGGGGCAATTGAGCAGCATGGTCCCCATCTTCCTTTAGCGGTCGATGCGGCCCTAGGGACGGCGGTATTAGGACAGGCTCTAGGGCAGCTTGGGGATCAGGTGCCAGCCTATGGGCTACCGCCCCTGTACTACGGCAAATCCAATGAACACTGGCATTTTCCAGGCACCATTACTCTCTCAGCCTCAACGCTGATAGCGGTGCTCACAGAGGTTGCTGAGAGTGTCTACAGGGCAGGATTCCGCAAACTGGTGCTGCTCAACTCCCACGGGGGCCAGCCCCAAGTCTTAGAAATCGTTGCCCGGGACTTACACCAAATCCATGGCGACTTTTTGGTGTTTCCCCTATTTGCCTGGAACGTGCCCCATCAGGCTGGCTCCCTTTTGAGTGAAAAGGAAAAGCAGCTGGGAATTCACGCTGGCGACGCTGAAACCAGCTTGATGCTGGCGATTCTGCCAGAGCAGGTGCGCATGGATAAGGCTCAGGCCGAATATCCCCCAGTACCGGACGGGTTGCTCTCCATGGAAGGTAAGCTGCCTTTTGCCTGGACCACCCAGGATTTGAGCCGCAGCGGCACGCTGGGTGATCCGACAGTAGCCACCGTCGAGAAAGGTGAGAAAATGATGGCCTCGGTGGTAGCTGGCTGGGTGCAGGTGATTGAAGAAATTCACCGATTTCGCCAGCCCCAGGCGGCTTCAAACCAGTAACTCGGGTGGTCCTGCCTGCCTGAGATCGACGGCACCCATTGGCAGCCATTTTTTAATTAGGAGCCTGCTCCAAAACGATGTTGTCTAGGGATTTGCCTGGGGGCAGATCGATCAGCACCGGCTGGCCCTCGGTAACTCCCGAAAGAACCTGAATCTGGTCGCCGACCTGAGGACCCAGCTCGACTGGACGGAAAACAATATCGTTGCGATCGCCCGGCACTAAGACTCCTGTGGTACCGCCCTGGGTCACCACAGCCACCGTCGGCACCACCATGGCATCCTCCAGCTGATTGCCGATAAAGCTGACGGTCACGTTCATGTTGGATCGTAGCTGTTCTTCCCCTGAGAGTAATTCCACCCGTACCTGAAACAGGGTGACGTTTTGACGCTCGATTGCCTCAGGGGCGATCAACCGGACCTGGCCTTGAAACATCTGATCGGGAAAGGCATCTGCGCGAATTTCTACTCGCTGTCCTGGTTGAATCTGGCTAATGTCAGCCTCTGGCACTTCCACCAACACCTCTAAACCCCTAGCCAGAGCCACGATTGCCGTAGAGGTAGCCGAGGTCGCCTCTGAAGCCGAGGTCGTGGGAGTGACAAAGGCCCCCTCTGTGGCAAATTTCTGGGTGACAATACCGTCGAACGGGGCCCGGATGATGGTGTCTTCGAGACGGACCTGGCTGCCCTGGAGCCTTCCTTGGGCTTGTGCCACCTGGGCCTCAGCCTGGGCCACGGCTTCCGGTACCGGGAGAGTGCGAATATCCTGCAACCGGCTGCGAGCTTCTTCGACCCCGGCCTGAGACTGGCGGTAGGCTGCCTGGGCGCTACGGAGTTCTCTCTGGGCAGAATCCAGGTCGCTAGCGGGCAAGGCTCCCTGCTGGTATAAGTCTTCAGTGCGTCGGAGCTGGCTCTGGGCCAAATCTAACCGCGCCTGAGCATCTTCTACCTGGGTGGTTGCCGCCCTCAAGGCCGCTTCCGCCTGGGCCACCTCTTCAGGACGACTGCCGTTGCGCACCTCTTGAAGTCGTGCCTGGGCTTCGGCCACGGCCGATCGATCCTGGGCAATTTGAGCCTGTATATCGTCGCTCGACATCCGGGCGATCACCTCCCCAGCGCTGACAGCGTCCCCCTGCTCCACTAGCAGATTGACCACAATGCCGGCGTTCTTAGGACTGAGATTGACGGTCTGTATGGGCTGCACAGTGCCGCTTGCGGTTACCCGTACCGTCAACGCCTGAGTTTCTACGGGTACGGTCAGGGCCGAGAGGTCGTATTGCGGCCTGCGGCTACGCCAAATCAATCCAGCCGTGGCAGCGGCTACCACCACGGCCACCAGCGTTAAGGCAATGGCTAGCCCGGGTCGTCGGATTTTACCGAACAGAGGAAGTTCCATGGAAATTAGAGATGTGATTCTAACCGCTAGCAGCGATCGCTGTTTTCATTGTGAATCATGGCTCTGATCCCTGCGGCTAGATTGTCGATTCGTCGGCCCTATCACCGGAAATCCTCTCCATAAGATAGTCCGGTGGCAGTTGTGCTGGGGAATTGGCCCCGGTAGGCTGGGGAAAACAGAGTTATCCAGGAGACAGCCGTGGCAGAGACTCCCATTGGTGTAGCGGTCGTAGGCACTGGCTTCGGCCAAAAAGTGCATATTCCCGGAGTGAAAGCCCACCATCGCACCCAGCTGGTAGCCGTCTATGACCGAAATCCAGAGAAGGCCGAGGCGATTGCCAGCGAACACGATATTCCCCACGCCTGCTCAGATTTTGCAGCCCTGCTGGCGATTCCCGAGGTCGAAGCGGTGACCATTGCTACCCCGCCGTTTCTCCACTACGAGATGGCTAAGACTGCCCTGGAGAGCGATCGCCATGTGCTGCTAGAAAAGCCTACGGCATTGACCGCTGAAGAAGCAGCTGCGATCGCTGAGCTGGCTCAGCAGCGCCAGCGACAGGTCGTCATGGACTTTGAATTTCGATTCACTCCTGCCTGGCAGCGTCTGGCAGAACTGCTGGCAGACGGCTACGTGGGACAGCCC
>PYEQ01000421.1 GCA_003017785.1 filamentous cyanobacterium CCP5
GTGTAAAGCCGCTTGTCGTGTTTATCGGCGGCGGTGTCAGCGGTTTCCTGAGCCGGATAGGGCCACTGAATCGCCCCAGTAGTTAGCTTGGAGTGGCTGAGGCCGCTCATATCACAGGGGCGCCCAGCAGTGAGCTGGACAAATTCACTAAACACATCTGCCGACCGGGTGGCTTGGAACTGCTGCTGGAACCCCAAACGGCGCCCCACTTCCGCAAAGATTTGCCAGTCGGGCCGGGCCTCCCCCGTGGGTACTCGAAAGGCTGAGCAGAGGGTCACCGTGCGCTCCGAGTTGGTCATTACGCCGGTTTTCTCACCCCACTGGGCAGCGGGCAGCAGCAAATGGGCAAACTCGGCGGTTTCAATGGGGGAGTAGGCATCCTGCAGAATGGTGAAGGGCGATCGCAATAGGGCCGCCTTAGTGCGCTCCAGATCCGGCATGCTAACGGCGGGATTGGTGGCAGCGATCCAGAATAAGTCCACCTGCCCCTGCTCTAATGCCAACATCATTTCCCAGGCGGCTAGGCCAGGTTCCGGGGCAATGCTGCCCATCGGTAGCTGCCAAAAGGCTTCGACTTCGCGGCGGTGATCGGGGTTTTTCACCACTCGATAGCCCGGCAGAATGTGGGACAGCCCCCCGGCTTCTCGCCCGCCCATGGCGTTAGGCTGGCCGGTAAGGGAAAAGGGACCGGCTCCCGGCTTACCGATATTGCCGGTCATCAGGTGCAGGTTGATCAGGGTACGCACCTTGGCGGTGCCCTCGGAGGACTGGTTTAGCCCCATAGACCAGAGGGAAAGGACTCGCTCGGAGTCGCCCCAAAGCTGGGCGGCCTGTTCCAACTCTGGGACGGTGATGCCACAGCGATCCGCCACTACGTCCGGGGGATAATGGCTGACCACTTCGGCGTAGTCCACCAGGCCTTGGGTGCATTCTTGAATGAACGGACTGTCGATTTTGCGCCATTGCAGCAGCAGGTAGGCGATGCCGTTGAACAGCGAAATATCGGTGCCGGGGCGAATGGCCAAGTGCAGATCGGCCTCGGCGGCGGTTTCGGTATGGCGGGGATCGACGACGATCAGTTTGACGTGGCGATTTTTCTTACGGTACTTCTTGAAGCGGTTGAAGACGATGGGATGACATTCTGCCGTATTGGTGCCCACCAGAAAAGCACAGTCGGTTTGTTCCAGGTCGTCGTAGCAGCAGGGAGGGCCGTCGGCACCAAAGCTTTGGATGTAGCCAGAAACCGCCGAGGACATGCAGAGGCGAGAATTGGCGTCGAAATTGTTGGTGCCCAGGCAGCCCTTCATCAGCTTTTGGGCGGTGTAGTAGTCTTCAGTTTGGAACTGGCCTGAGCCGTACATGCAGATGGCATCAGCTCCGCGGGTGGCCCGAATGGTTTGAATTCGACTGACGATCGCATCCAAGGCCTGATCCCAGGACACCCGCTCAAAGGGATGATCAAGGGATTCTCGCATCATTGGGAACTTGAGCCGGTCTTTGTCCAGGGATTCTCCCACGGTGGCTCCTTTGACGCACACCTGTCCTTTGCTAGACGGATGAGCGCGATCTCCCCGGGTCTGCCAGATGGGATTCCCTTCGCTATCTCGATTAGTCGCCCGCTTAGCACCCGCAGGCGGCATCGCCTCTAGTCCACAGCCAACGCCGCAGTAAGGACACAGGGTTTTAGTGGGAGTAATCGCCATGGAACGGTCCTAAAAACCTCTACAAACGCCCGATTAATTGCTGAATTCGCGATTTCAGGCTAGCGAAGTACCTGAGCTTTCAAGTCATCGCACAGGCCAGACCAATAAAGTTGTCAGACAACAAAATAAAGATCAGGAAGAGAGGCCTCTCTTCCTGACCGCGGAGTATGGAACTTACATCAGTCGAGCCGACTGATCCTCAGGCATAGCCGAGGGATGGGGAGCATAGGCTTCTTCGCCCTCATGAAACTCCGCAAAGGAACCCTTGGGCTCTCTTAGGAAAAAGAAGCAAAGCATGGATACCACGACCCCAGTTACACCCAGCACCTGGAAGAAGATGCGATCGCCAATCACGCCCTCAGGCAGGAGGCTGTAGGTGGTCAGGAACGCTACGGCTCCAACGTTGCCGTAGGCCCCGACATTACCGGCAACCTGGCCGGTGATCCGCCGCTTCACCAGGGGCACCATGGCAAAGGTAGAACCTTCCGCTGCCTGCACAAAGAAGGAGCAGGCCATGGTCAGCACAACGGCGATGGGGAGCCACCAGCCACCGGTTACGGTGCTCATCATCAGGTAGCCGATGCCCATGCCCATCAGCAGTACCGACATAGTCAGCTTGCGGCTGCCCATTTTGTCGGAGATCAGACCGCCACCGGGACGGGACACCAGGTTCATAAAGGCGTAGGAGGCAGCAATCATGCCAGCTTGGGCCTTGGGCAAACCGAAAGTGAGCTCAAAGAAAGCGGGCAGCATGGACACCACCGCCAGCTCAGAACCGAAGTTGGCAATGTAGGTCAGCTCCAGCAGGGCCACCTGGGAGAAGGGGTAGCGGTCTTCAGGGGTATAGCGCCTATTCTCGGTGAACAGCTCTTTGTTGACAGTCCAGCAGTTGTAGGCCTGATAGAGATAGAGGCCAATCAGAGCCAGCAGCACAATTGGATAGGCCGCACCGGTCAGGAAGCCAATTTTGTTTAAGCGCCAGGCCAGCACCATCAGGATGCCGATCAGGGGCACGTTCATCAGCATCAAGAACCAAAAGTCGCGCTTGGTGGTTACTTCGATGCCGCGGGCGCTATGGGGCCGCTGGTAGGGCTTGCCAGGGGGGGTATCTTCAACGCTGAAGTAGTAGAGACAGCCGTAGAGAGCGGCGATGATGCCGGTGAAGGCGATCGCCGCCCGCCAGTTGAGCAGGATACCGTCGGGTACCTGAAAGGCGCCGGGCAGGAAGGCCAGGAAGCCGCCGACGGCTACCAGGGTAAAGGCGGAGAAAGCCGAACCAAAGTTGCCCCAGCCGCCATAGATGCCTTCAGCCAAACCGATTTCCTTTGGGGGGAACCACTCAGCCACCATCCGGATGCCGATCACGAAGCCGGCACCGACAATACTGAGGGCCAGACGGGCGGCCACCAGCTGACCGAAGTTTTGAGCGGCAGCGAAGGCAATACAGGGAACCGCCGCATAAATCAGCAGCAGTGAATAGGTCACCTTCGGACCAAAGCGATCCAGCAGCATGCCGATGATCACCCGAGCCGGCACCGTCAGGGCAACGTTACAAATTGCAATAGTCCGAATTTGTCCAGCCTCTAAGCCGAACTCTGACTGGATCGCCGTTGCAAAGGGGGCTAGGTTGAACCAAACCACGAATGACAGGAAAAAGGCAAACCACGTCATGTGGAGGATCTTGTAGCGGCCCCTTAAAGACCACATTTCTCCAAGCATCTTGTGCTAATCTCCTAGTGAATGAGTGAAAACTGCGTGTGTAATCCCTGCGGGCGTTTCAACCTGGCAGGGTTTTTTTTGTCTCAGCCAGGGCTGAGCTTCGGCAGGCTGGGGTAACCAGCCTGGATGCGAAGACTTAGGTCGTGACCTCCACGGAACCATTGCGCTCCTCTGAGGAGCGGGGCTGGGCTCCGAAGTGGTCAACCATAATTTGCCGTAGGACGTCGAACACCTCGTCGCAGGCAATCCCCTGCTGCACCCGTTCTCCCAGGTGAGCATCCTTGCCGACTTTGCCGCCCATGTAGATGTCAACGCCTTCGACAGCTTTGCCATCCTTGCGAACCTTGGTGCCCATCAGGCCAATGTCCGCCACCTGGGGCTGACCACAGGAGTTAGGGCAGCCGGTCCAGTGGATCCGCACTGGGTTGGGAACGGACAGGGCTCGATCCAGGTCTTCGGCCAGCTTCAAGGCCCGCTGCTTGGTCTCAATCAGGGCAAAGTTGCAGAACTGAGCGCCCGTGCAGGACACCAGCGATCGCACAACCGGGGAAGGTTCAAGGGAAAATTTCTCCAGGATTGGCTCCTTCAGCAACGCTTCCAAGCGGGAGTTAGGGATGTTGGGAATGATGAAGTTTTGCTCCACGGTCAGGCGGATTTCGCCGCTGCCGTAAACCTCAGCCAGTCGCGCCACCTCGAACATATCCTCGGCCTGGAGCCGCCCGACGGGAACATGCAGACCCACATAGTTGAGGCTGGGCTGCTTTTGGGCATAGACGCCGATATGATCTCGCTTATCCCAGTCAATTTCATCTTTGGGAGCAGCAGATAGCAGAGGCTTTCCAAACGCTTTCTCGACTTCTTCCCGGAAGCGATCCAGACCCCATTCGTCAATCAGCCACATCAGACGGGACTTCTGACGATTGGCTCGCAGACCATGATCCCGGTAAATTTCCAGAATCACCCGGCAGAGATCGACCACATCTTGGTTAGGAGGCACCCAGGCATCCAGGGGAATAGCAGCTTCACAGCGACGGGCCGAAAAGAATCCCCCCACCAG
>PYEQ01000422.1 GCA_003017785.1 filamentous cyanobacterium CCP5
AGATGTGTATAAGAGACAGGATTGGGTTGCAGGCCAAAACAGCGCGGGTGATTCGTCACGGCCAGCCCCAGGACATTCCCATCGAGCAGGTGCAGGTGGGCGATGGGATTCAGGTGCGCCCTGGCGAAAAGATTCCGGTGGATGGGGAGGTGACCTCCGGTAGCTCTTCGGTGGATGAGTCGATGGTGACCGGGGAGCCTGTGCCGGTTTCTAAAGGGGTTGGCGACGAGGTGATCGGGGCCACGATCAACAAGAACGGCAGCTTCCAGTTTCGGGCTTCGCGGGTGGGCAAGGACACGGTGCTGGCCCAGATCGTGCGGCTGGTGCGGGAAGCCCAGGGGTCGAAAGCCCCGATCCAAAAGCTGGCCGATCGCGTCACCGCCTGGTTTGTGCCTGGGGTGATGGCGATCGCCCTGGTCACCTTCATCATTTGGTTTACGCTCACCGGCAACCTCACCCTGTCCCTGTTTACCACCATCAGCGTGCTAATTATTGCCTGTCCCTGTGCCCTGGGACTGGCCACTCCCACCTCGATCATGGTGGGCACCGGCAAAGGGGCAGAGCACGGCATTTTGATCAAAGGGGCAGAAAGTCTGGAGCTGGCCCACAAGCTCCAGACGGTGATCTTAGATAAAACCGGCACCCTCACCCAGGGGCAGCCCACCGTCACCCACTACACCACAATCCACGGCACCTCTCCAGATCGGGAGCTAAAGCTGCTGCGGCTGGTGGCAGCACTGGAACGTAACTCGGAGCACCCGCTGGCTGAGGCGATCGCCGGTTACGCCCTCAGCCAGAAACTCACCCTGGCTGACCTGGAATCCGCCATTGTGGATGACTTCGAAGCCGTATCCGGCTGCGGAGTGCGAGGCTACGTCCAGGACCGGGAGGTCCATGTGGGTACCCGCCGCTGGTTTGAAGAACTCGGCTTTGACACCCAGCCCTTAGCCGATCTAGCCTCCCAGTGGGAGCAGCAGGCCCAAACCACCGCCTGGATTGCCGTGGGGGGCGCGGTGGAAGGGGTGCTGGCGATCGCCGATGCCCTCAAGCCCGCCTCGAAAGAAGCCGTGCACCGCCTCCAGCGCATGGGTCTGGAAGTGGTGATGCTCACCGGAGACAACCGCCAAACCGCCGAGGCGATCGCGACCGAAGTCGGCATCAGCCGCGTGATTCCTGAGGTGCGGCCCGAACAAAAGTCCGAGCAGGTGAAGGCGATTCAGCGGCAAGGGCGAATCGTGGCGATGGTCGGTGATGGAATCAACGATGCCCCGGCCCTAGCTCAGGCGGACGTAGGCATAGCCATCGGTACAGGAACCGATGTAGCGATCGCCGCTAGCGACATCACCCTGATTGCCGGGGACCTGGGCGGTATTGCCACTGCGATTCAGCTTAGCCGAGCCACCATGAAGAATATTCGACAAAATCTCTTCTTCGCCTTTGTCTATAACGTCCTGGGTATTCCAATTGCAGCAGGAGTGCTGTATCCAATCACCGGCTGGCTGCTAAGCCCAGTAATCGCCGGAGCAGCCATGGCGTTTAGCTCTGTGTCGGTGGTAAGCAATGCCCTGCGCTTGCGTAAAGTCCGCCTGCACCAATAGAAATCTCCCTTTAAAGCACTAAGGACGCGGCATCACGACCGCGTCCTAGGGAATACTACTATGCTATTTAATGAACAGCAGCAGCCAAACACCAATCCAAGTGACGTCCCACTTCATGAAACTGTTTGGAGATGTTAGCTCGATTTCAAAACCAGTAGCATTGCTCCCTTTACGTCAAATTGGGATGTATTGAAACTGGCTTTGGCTGTCGCTGCTCCGACGAGACAGATGAAAGTTGAACAGCGTTTTACCTCTTCCTTTTACTTTGACTACTGACTGTTGAATCTGTCAGGGAAGCCTGGTTGGCTTCTTCTTTAATATAAGATTAACGCCGGCTATTGCAAAGCCCCTGCGGCGATCACGATACCAAAGTTTACGTCTTTTAGAGCAAGAATATTTCCTTTGAAAGAATTAATTACCTGGCAGGACTCTATTAGGATTTCGGCAATCTGGTTCTATGTCAGGCAGTCAGCCACTGACCTGAGATTTATGGGGTTTTGCTTTAATGGGGGCGGTGTTCATCGTGAATCATGCCAGCCTGCCGACAGGGGAGGAACTGCCTGCTAGTTTGCAGCTTCTGGTGTATGGCAATGCCCATCAGGCGAGGCCCGGACATGACTTTCGTAAGGATATAGACTGGCTGATTGAGGATTGGGAGCAGACATTGCACCGATCGCCAACGACTGACAGGCATCTCGCCCATCAGTTAGGTCGATTACCAGTGGAGGCGATTACACGGGGACTGAACTTCAGCCTGCGAATGAGTCAAGTTTTACGCCAGTCCAGCAGGCTTGCAAGACAAAACATTAAGCTACTCGCAACATTTTCCGAGGAATCACTCAATCAGCTTCTAAGATCCATACAGCAAAAGCTTTTTAGGCGTCCCATGCAGGTTCTTCCCCAGCAGACAGATAGTCAGGCTACCCAGTCAGAGTCCCGTGCAGCTCAAACCGTTGTGCTCAATGTCGGCGGCATGAAATGTGCGGGCTGCGTGCGGTCCGTAGAGAAGCAGCTCACCGCCCACGAAGGCGTCCAGTCCGCCACGGTCAATTTGGTCACTGAAGTGGCCGTGGTCAAAGTCGATCCCGAGGTGGCTGCCACAGACTTGGCCCAGACCCTCACTGACGGTGGGTTTCCGTCTCAGCCCAGGGAATCGGGGGATTCTGGGGGGCTTGCCGACTGGGTTGAACGCAAGCAGCAAGAGCAAACCTTCCAGCAACGTCGCTTTGCAATCGCCCTCGGGCTGCTAGCCCTGTCCACCATTGGCCATCTCAAACACTTCGGCTGGCTGACGGTGCCGGTACTCAGCGATCTCTGGTTCCACGCGATTCTGGCCACGATTACCTTCGTTGGTCCGGCCCGAGAAATCGTCGTCGATGGCTGGCAGGGAATGCGACGGCTGGCTCCGAACATGAATACCCTGGTGGCGCTGGGTTCCCTCAGCGCCTATGCTGCCAGCGTGGTGGCTCTGCTGTTTCCGGGGCTGGGCTGGGAGTGCTTTTTTGATGAGCCAGTGATGCTGCTGAGCTTTATTCTGCTGGGACGCACCCTGGAGCAGCGGGCCCGGTTTCGAGCGGCGGATGCCCTGCGATCGCTAGTGGAGCTTCAGCCTGCGGTAGCTCGGCTGATTTCTGATCCTTCCCAGGCGCAGACAGCCCAGGCCGGGGTAGAAGTCCCCGCCAGCTATCTCAACTTGGGAGAGTGGGTGCAGGTGCTTCCCGGCGAGAAAGTCCCCGCCGATGGGGACATCGTCCTGGGTCAGTCCACAGTGGATGAATCCATGCTCACCGGAGAATCGATGCCAGTGCTCAAGCAGGTAGGCGATTCCGTGGTGGCGGGGACCGTCAACCAGTCGGGGGCACTGGCGGTGAAAGTCACCGGCACCGGCCAGGACACGACCTTGTCACAGATGATTTCTTTAGTGGAGCAGGCCCAGAGCCGCAAGGCCCCTGTACAGAGCCTGGCCGACGTAATTTCGGGCTACTTTACCTACGGCGTCATTACCATCGCTGCGATTACCTTCGTATTCTGGTATGGCTTTGGCCTCGACCATTGGCCCCAGGTGATGACTGCCGCCCTCGGCCCCATGCATGCTGCCCATGACATGACCACTCGTTCTTCGGAACTGCTGATCAGCCTGAAGCTGGCGATCGCCGTGCTGGTCGTGGCCTGTCCCTGTGCGCTAGGCTTGGCCACCCCCACCGCCATTCTGGTGGGTTCTGGGCGAGGGGCGGAGCAAGGGCTACTGATTCGCGGCGGCGACATTCTGGAAACTGTTCACGGCCTCAACACGGTGGTGTTTGATAAAACCGGCACCCTGACCCTGGGCAAGCCCCAGGTGACCGACGCAATCTCCCTCACCGACCTGTCTGAAACTGACCTGTTGTGCATTGCCGCCACGGTAGAAAGCGGCACCCGACATCCCCTGGCGATCGCCCTGCAGCAGGCGGCCCGAGAGAATAATCTGGATTTGCTACCAGCCGACGACTTTCAAACCGAAGCAGGCCTGGGCATTACGGCCACGATTACCTGGCAGGATTCTCAGCAGCCCTGCGTTATCGGCAACCGCTCCTGGCTCGAACAACAGCATATTGAGATCCCAGAGGCAGCCGAAACCCAGATCGCCGATCTAGCCACCGCTGGAAAAACCGCCGTGTACGTGGGCTTGAATGGACAGCTAGCGGGACTAATCGCCGTGGCTGATGAATTGAGAGCCGACGCCAAAGCCGTTGTAGAGCACCTGCAACGTCAACAGCTAGCTATCCGCGTGCTAACCGGGGATAAGCAAATAGCCGGTGAGGCGATCGCCGCCCAGCTTGGCC
>PYEQ01000423.1 GCA_003017785.1 filamentous cyanobacterium CCP5
CTATCGAGGGTACCAAACCGCAGGGAATTGAGGGCAGCGATCGGTCTGGCCCCCATCGTAAAGATGTCCCGCAGAATGCCCCCCACCCCGGTCGCAGCCCCCTGGAAGGGCTCCACCGCCGAAGGATGGTTGTGGGACTCAATCTTGAAAGCCACCCGCAAACCGTCTCCGGCATCGATTACGCCTGCGTTTTCCCCTGGCCCCACCAGCACCCTAGGGCCGGTAGTGGGGAACTGCTTCAGCAACGGTCGGGAATTTTTGTAGCAGCAGTGCTCCGACCACATCACCCCAAACATCCCCAGCTCTGCCCGGTTGGGATGCCGCCCTAACCGGCGGACTATTTCCTCATACTCCGCCGGTTTAATCCCCTCTGCGGCAATTTCTTCAGGTGAAAAGGGAGCCGTGGACATGCTCATGGGACCGACACCGATTTGATTGGCGCTTTAGATTCTACCGTCAACTGAAAACCAGGAGGAATCTAAGGCAGAGGGTTAGGCCTGGGCGCTGGATTTCAGAAATTCGTCTAGATCTCTAAAGGTGCCCGCATGGGTGACGATTGGCTGCTCATACCCCTTCATGGAGAGCGTCTGCCGCTTAAAAAAGCGATCGTTGGCGCTGAGTTCTCGCAGCGAAGCGTAGGTGGTTTCTCCTAGGGCAATGTCTACCCCCAACTGCTTTGTTGACGATTCAAATCGAAAGGCCGCATTCACCGTGTCCCCTAGGGCAGTGTAATCCGGGTGGGCGCCGGAGCCAGTGTTGCCAACCATGGCATAGCCCGTGTTTAATCCGGCCCCAATCCGCAGGGGAAAAGGCAGGGGGAACTGCTCATGGAGCTGGCCGGTCATGTGGGCCAGTGCCGAAACAGCTTCTAAAATCTGGATCATTTCTGGGGGCTCAATCCGCTGGGCGCCGTGGATCCAGACGGCCATGATCGCATCGCCAATATACTTGTCAACCCAGCTGCCATGATCAGCAATAATCTCACCGGCCCGTCGAAACCAGGTGCCAATGGTTTCGGAGAGCACTTTTTCGTCAATTTGCCGAGTCATGACGGTGAAGTCGCGAATGTCAACCACCATGACCGAAATCAGCCGCCTAACGTGGAGCATGGCCGTCGCGGTGTGGTCTTGGGAATCCAACGTTACACCGCTTACCTCTAGGGGCTTGGGTTCTTCAATTGGACAGGAAAATCGCAGCTCTGTTTGACCAAAGGTCAATGCATCCCCATTTTGCAAGGTGACCGGAACGCTCACTCGACGGCCATTGACGAAAGACCCGTTGCGGCTCCCCAAGTCGATCAGATAAAACTCTCCATTCTCCATGCACTGGAGCATGGCATGGTTGCGAGATATCCAGCGATCAGGCAAGACAACATTGTTATCTTCACTGCGACCAAAGGTCCAGCAGGTGCCGCCCGCAAGGGTAAGTAGCCTATCGCCAGACTCTGTGTGTAATGTCAGATAGGGACCAGGCTGTGAAGTCACTAAGCTAACCGCCCATGGCAACAATCGGACTTCCAAAGCTTACCTGCAGAACCTGGTTTTAGCAGGCACGGCCAGCATTTTCCCAGGCAAAGCAACCAGTCAACAGTTCCGAAAGCTGTCTTATTATGCCAAATGGAAAGAGTTAGGCCCAATGGAGCGATGATCGCCAGTCGACAAAACTCTTGTCGGCTTCTTAGGCAAAGCAAGCAGATATAAAAAACAGCCCATCAACGGCCAGAGTGCTCAAAAGCGCGCCTGAAAAAGCCCACCAAAATAGATGGCGAGAGGTCAACAGCGGAATCAAACTAGCCAGGAGCAAAAACAAAGTCAATACCATTGCTCGGCAGGCTCCGAAGTCAGTCTGCAACGAGTCAGCCGCCTCTCGCAAAATCAGGGATACGGTGTCAGGCTCAGCCGCCATCAATCGTCGCCAGGCTGGAAACAACCCCATCCAGTTGATATACAGATCGGTAACAGCCGTCCCCAGCAGAGAGCCGAGATAAAAATAGCTGCCAATGCGACACCAGTTTTTCCAGAGACAGACAGCGACAATTGGCAGGGCGATCGCCTCCACCGGCATGTGCACAACCGGCTCCCAGCGGAGCCACCCCCAGTAGATGGTGCCGGCAAGCCAGCTCCAGGTAAAGCCAACGAGCAGATCCCCCCACAGGGCATGCTTAGGATTCCGTTCGAGGAAAGTACCCAAGCCCAGCCAAATGAAGGTCGCCCAGAGACTCAGCCAGGGAAACGTACGAACTAAAGGAGCTTGAAAAAAGACCGGGATCGTCACCAGCCCCACAGCGTAAGCCATGACCTGCCAACGCTGTCGATGGAAAGCCAGCCAGCTACGAAGGCCAGCTAGCCCGACAGCCACCCTCATGATTGATCCAGCCGGAGGAGCGTAAAAGTACAAGATATGCCTGGGAAACGTTAAGCATTTTTAAGATAGCATGCCCCACCGGGGGATTCCTGCCGCTGTGATTCCCTGGGCTGGTGGACAGATCCCCGCCCAATCACCTCTCTGCGAGAAATAATTGAGTATTAAAGAGTAAACAAAGACTTTAGGTTTGGCTGGTCCACGGCCAATGGGTCACCTAGAATGCCTGCATTACAGCGATCGCTTGCGGTGGTCTTATGGATTCTATGACGGTAGATTTTTGGCAGCTGGCTCAGGCGCAGACGCAGCCAGAGACTTTAATCAGCACTATGTCACTGTTCCAGGCGATCGTACTGGGCATCGTCCAAGGGCTCACAGAATTTTTGCCCATCAGTAGCACTGCCCACGTCAAGGTAGTGCCGGTGATGCTGGGCTGGGGCGATCCGGGGGTGGCTTTCACAGCGGTGATCCAACTGGGCAGCATCGCCGCTATCCTCTGGTACTTTTGGGACGATCTGGTGCAGGTCAGCGTCAACATGTGGCGCGCCGGACGAAAGGCCGACTTTGACCACCCTGACTTTCGACTGGGACTGGGAATTTTGCTGGGAACGGTGCCCATTGTGTTCTTCGGTCTGTTGATTAAAGTCCTGATTCCTGATTTTGACAATTCTCCTCTGCGCAACTCCACTACCATCGCCGCAGTATCCATTGTCATGGCTTTGCTCTTGGCTGGGGCTGAAATGGTCGGGGCTCGCCAGCGGGGATTTGAGAAGCTGGGCATGAAGGACGGTATTTTGATGGGCTTAGCCGAGGCTTTAGCCTTGATTCCGGGGGTGTCTCGCTCAGGCTCAACCCTGACAGCAGGTTTATTCATGGGGCTGGAGCGATCTACGGCCGCCAGGTTTTCCTTTTTGCTTGGAGTTCCTGCGATTACCCTGGCGGGCCTTGTGGAGCTAAAGGGCCTGCTGGATACCGGGTTGGACGCCATTGCCTGGATACCGCTAATCGGCGGCCTGGTTGGTGCGGTGGTTTCTTCTTACCTGGCTATTTTCTGGTTGATTCGCTTCCTAAAGCAGCACAGCACCTGGGTGTTTGTCTGGTATCGCCTGGCCTTTGGAGCCGTCATTTTGCTAGCGATCGCCACCGGTCGCATGGAGAACCTCTAACATGGGCATAGACACCTGTCGGCTGCTAGGGCATGAGTATTCAGACCGCCCGTCCTGCAAAAGTGACTCGCGTATTACCCGGTTCCATCGCCGAAGACATTGGCTTTGAACCAGGGGACGCTCTGGTATCCATTAACGGTCAGATTCCCCGGGATCTGATTGACTACCGGTTTTTATGTGCCGATGAAGTACTGACCCTGGAGGTACTCGATGGCAGCGGTCGCTCTCACGCTATCGAAATCGAAAAAGACATTGACGAAGATCTGGGCCTGGAGTTTGAGTCAGCTCTGTTTGACGGCCTAATGCAGTGCAACAACCGCTGTCCGTTTTGCTTCATCGATCAGCAACCCCCAGGCAAGCGGGAAACTCTTTATCTCAAGGATGACGACTATCGCCTGAGCTTTCTCTACGGTAGCTATTTGACGTTAACCAACCTGCTACCCCAGGAATGGGAGCGGATTGCCCAAATGCGGCTGTCTCCTCTGTATGTGTCGGTACACGGGACGGAACCCGAGGTGCGATCGCGGCTATTGAAAAACCCCCGGGCGGGCGAAATTCTCAGCCAGCTGGACTGGTTTCAACAACAAAGATTGCAAATTCACGCCCAGGTAGTGGTCTGCCCTGGTATCAACGACGGCGCTCATCTCACCACCACCCTTAAAGACCTAGCCCGCTATCACCAGGGCCATACCCCTACCGTCGCCTCCGTGGCCGTAGTCCCTGTGGGACTTACCCGCTTTCGCCCCGATCACGATGAGCTAGTGCCGGTGACCACGGCCAAAGCCCGTGAAATCATGGCCCAGGTAGAAGCGCTCCAGCAAGAATTTCGGCGGCGGCACGGCAGTACCTTTGTTTGGCTGGCCGATGAATGGTACCTGATTGGCCGCCAGCCGCTACCGCCCGAGTCCCATTACGAAGACTATCCGCAAATTGGCAATGGGG
>PYEQ01000424.1 GCA_003017785.1 filamentous cyanobacterium CCP5
TACTGCTAGTGCTGGTCATTCGCTACCTGGAGCGCATCGCCGACCATTCCACCAATGTGGGCAAACGGGTGACGATAAACGCCACCCGTTTGCCCACATTGGTGGAATGGTCGGCGATGCGCTCCAGGTAGCGAATGACCAGCACTAGCAGTACGGCGGGTTCTATGGAGTTGCTGATGGGCGGATGGTGCACCAGCAACTCGTAGATTTCTTCATAGTCGAGATCGACGGCGTCGTCTTTTTGTTTGATTTCTAATCCCCGCTGGGCGTCCAGGTTAGACAGGGCCAGCAGGCTCATGGCCACCATGGACCGACAGCGGTCCAGCATCGTCTGGATGCGTTCAGTCAGGGGATGAACCGGATAGGGAAACAGCTTGATTGAAACCTCGCCAATGTCTTTGGCATAGTCGCCGATCCGCTCTAGGTCGCGCACCATCTGCATAAAGGCGCTAATCCGCCGCAGCTCAGTCGCTACCGGGGCCTGGAGGGCCAGCAGGTTGACACAGTCAAGCTCGATTTGCCGATAGAACTGATCGATTTGCTTGTCGTGCAGGGGCAGCTTTTGGGCTGCTTCCAGGTTGCGATCGCACAGGGCTTCCCGAGCTAACACGCAGGAATTTTCCACCAGGGCACCCATGCGCAGCATGTCCCGCTGGACTCTCAGGAGCTGGCGTTCAAACTGGGTGCGGAGGGGCTGGGATTCCGGCGGCAAGGGGTTCCCTCGTTCTAAACAGGCTAAACAGGACTATCGAACTATTCTCGCTAAATTCTCCTTGGAAGTGGGTTAAAGACCGCCAAAGCGATTGCTCAATACCGGATGGGCCGACTTCTGGATCAGGGGACAGGGACCACTGCTTGATTCGAAGGTTAATCAGTTTTATCGAATCTGGGGTGAAACCGCACGGCCAGCCAACGGATCACATTAAGCTCTGTAACAGTTATCCCCTGATAGCTTAAAGAATTTGCCGTTGTAGTCAAGAATTATGGCAACCCCGGCTGATAACTTACCAGCTGATCACGTAGTCATCGTCATAGGAACGAATTCACTATGGAGCTTTCCAATACTCAGGTCTACATCGCCCTAGCGATCGCCCTGCTGCCTGCTGTGCTGGCTTTCCGCCTCTCCACCGAGCTGTACAAGTAGAGACTGTTACCAGTAGATCGATTAGTCCATCTGTCCCTGGCTGCTCCACAGCCGGGGATATTTTTTTTGCCATTGCTTTTTAGGGGTTTTATCCCATAATGAAGGCGATCTTTCCTGGTAGTGAGCCGCGGCGTCCATGTATCTATCCTCTCCCCCCGCTTCTTCCCAGCCCACGACTGCCGAAAGAGTTCGAGTTCGTCGTCGTCGCCCCCACCACCCCGGTGCCCACCGTCGCCATCGCAGGGCTACCCATGTAGAATTCGCCGCGAAGTTTTTGGTCAATGGGATTCTGCTCACCGCCGCCGCCACCTCCCTAGTGCGACTAGTGCCCAAAATCCAGGAGCAGCGCGCCGAGCTGCAGCGGGTGCAAGCAGCGGTGGCGATCGCCGAGCAGGAGCAGACTCGGCTGAAGGCCGACTTTGGCCGCTACTTTGACCCTCAGCAGGCCCGCGCCATTATGCAGGAGCAAAGCGGCTGGGAATCCTCAAGCCAGCGGCAAATCGTCTGGGTCTCCCCTGAATCAGCGGGTAATTAAGGGTTTTGGAGGTCGCCTGGACACCGTTTATTCTTGCCATGCCTAGGGGATGATGATCGGGTCTCCCCTCCACTGGGCCTATTTCAAGCTGGTGGTAACGGCGGCTCTGTGGGGCGGCACCTTTATTGCTGGGCGGGTGGTGGCCCAGGTTATGGGGCCGTTTACCGCCGCGTTTTGCCGCTTTGCCATCGCCTCTGTGGCGCTGCTGCTGCTTATCTACCGGATAGAGGGGGGCCTGCCATGCCTTAGCGTCCGCCAGGCATGGCAGGTGGTGCTGCTGGGTATGACCGGCATTTTTGCCTACAACGTGTTTTTCTTTTCGGGCCTGCAGACGGTGACCGCCGGTCGAGCTGCCCTGATCATTGCCTTGAACCCGGTGGCGATCGCCCTGGGGTCGGCGCTGGTATATCGAGACCCTCTCTCCGGGGGCAAGCGGCTGGGCATCGGCCTGTCCCTGACGGGGGCGGCGGTGGTGATCAGCGGCGGCAACCCGACGGATCTGCTCCGGGGCGGTCTCAGCCCAGGGGATGGGTTTTTGCTGGGCTGTGTGTTTAGCTGGATGAGCTATACCCTGCTGGGTAAGGCGGTTATGGGGCAGCTGTCTGCCCTGGCTGCCACCACCTATGGCTGTTTAGCGGGGACGGTCCTGCTGCTGGTACCGGCCCTGGCGGAGGGACTCATCCAGACGCTTCCCACTGCTGGTATTGCGGCCTGGGCTGGACTAGGATTTCTGGGGCTGCTGGGGTCAGCGGTGGGCTTTAGCTGGTACTACGAGGGGCTAAAGGCAATTGGTCCGGCCCGGGCTGGGGTGTTTATTAATCTGGTGCCAGCGTTTGCGATTTTACTGGCGGCGTTGCTCCTGCAAGAACCCGTCCCCCTAACTCTGCTGGGGGGCGGCAGCCTGATAGTTGCCGGCGTCATCCTGACTAATCGGACCTGATTAGCCAGTCCGGATTGGTCAGTGGCGATCGGGGAGATCGGGCCAAACAACTTCGGATGGGGCACACCCGTTTATGGCAGACCTCTTAGAATAAGGAAAAAATTCTTAAACATAGTTGATAAACCGAACGCCTGCCAAAGGGATGAGATCCAAGCCCACCTTTCCTCGCATGGAACAGCGCCTCGTGGTTCGAGACGGAGAGTCGTCTGATGTTGTGCGCATCGGCGACCCCCATTCCCCTTGGCGGGATGTTTACCACCGGCTGCTGACGATTTCCTGGCTGGGATTTATCGGGCTGCTGGGGCTGGTCTACGTGGCGATTAATGCTGGATTTGCCCTGGCCTACCTCTGGGGTGGGGAGGCGATCGCCAATGCCCGTCCCGGCAGCTTCACCGATGCCTTTTTCTTCAGCGTCCAGACCATGGCCTCCATCGGCTATGGGGCCATGTATCCCCAAACCCCCCTGGCTAACTGGCTAGTGGTGATGGAGGCGTTTGTCGGCATGCTGTTTATTGCCATGGCCACCGGTATCAGCTTTGCCCGGTTCTCATTGCCCACCGCCCGGATTTTATTTAGCCACTACGCGGTGATTACGCCCCACAATGGCATTCCCACCCTGATGTTTCGCACCGCCAATAAGCGCCGCAACCGGATTTTAGAGGCCCAGCTCTGGGCCACCCTGGTGCGGGATGAGATTACCGCCGAAGGGGAGTTTTTTCGACGGTTTTATGATTTGCGGCTGACCCGCTCCCATACCCCCCTGTTTGGCCTCAGCTGGACGGCGATGCACCCCATCGACCCCAGTAGTCCATTCTATGGGGAGTCCCCCGAGTCCCTGGCGGCTGAGAATGCCGAGCTGATTGTGATTCTCACTGGCATCGATGAAACCCTATCCCAGACCATCCACGCCCGCCATTCTTTCGTGGCCGATGAGATCCTCTGGGACCACCACTTTGAAGACATCCTGGGGTGGACCGCGGATAACCGCCGCGCCATTGACTTTCGCAAGTTCGACAGCGTCAGGCTCTCAAAGCAGGATGCCAACGGCCATTCCTAACCAGAGAGCAGACGGTCTGGTTAGAAATGGCCAAGGTCTTTGCTTTGGCGTGATGACGGTCGAATCGATTTCTGCCTAAGCTGGTTCTGCTGCTAAGCCCGACTGACTCCGATGGTCTCCCCTTCCAATCAGCTGTTTGAAGCCCTCCGGCCGCTGTTTTCCTCGCGGGTTTTTATTCGCATCGTTAGCTGTTTTGGCTTGCTGATGGCCGCCCAAACAGCTCTCCTGGCCTTTGCCTATGGCACCCTAGGATTTGCTTCCCCAGCGGCTGGTCTGTTGACTAAAGGGGCATTTGTCTTCAGCGCAGGGCTGCTAGGACTGGCAACTGCCTGCTTTGTACGGGCAAACCTGCGGCTGTGGCAAAGCGCCACGGGGCTGGCCCAGATTGCCACCGACCAGGTAGCTTCTCCTGGGGCTGTGACGGAGATAGCTCAGGGGCTGGCTGTTTACTTTCGCACTCTGGTATGGGGCATTGTGGCCTCGCTAGTTGGGGGCCTGGTGGTGATCGCGGCGGCTCTGCTGAGCCTGTTTAATATGGGGCTACCCAGCAGCTAGTTGCTTGATGCAGCGATGGTCAGCCAGCGCCGGTCTTACTCTCCCCTGGGGCCACGGTAAACATGGGCCACGGCTGGGAAAGCGCCGCTGTAGCGCCAGACAGTCCCAGGGCCATGGATATTCTCACCATGTAAACCAGCGATCGCCCACGTTGGGCCCCATCCCAATCCCTATTCAACCGTCAGTCCATAGCGGCGAAAAATGGCTTTAGCCGCCTCGATCTGCTCCGGGGTGGGCG
>PYEQ01000425.1 GCA_003017785.1 filamentous cyanobacterium CCP5
GGCCTGCCGTGCCCCTACCATGTCCCGATGTCATCCTCACACCTTTGACAGGCTACGGCGGGTTTTCTTGGGAGCCCGACCAATGCCAGGTAGAAATTTTTCGGCCATGTCGTGACTTTCTTCCAGCAGGTACTGCAGGAAGGTTTCAGCGACTACCGACAGCTGCTTACCCGCCAGGTGGGCCACGTACCAGTGGCGGGGAATGGGGAAGCCCTCAACGTCGAGGATGGCGAATTCTCCCTTAGTACCCTCAGAAATAATGGTGTGTAGCGACAGCACGGAAATGCCCAGGCCGCCGGCGATCGCGTGCTTAATCGCCTCGTTACTGCCCAGCTCTAGGCGAACTTTCACATCGACTTTGTTTTTGGCGAAGCGCTCCTGCACCACCTGCCGGGTACCCGATCCCGGTTCCCGCATAATGAAGGGCTCCCCGTTGAGGGCCTGAATTGGAATGTTGGTTTTGTCCACCAGGGGATGATCCTTCGGGCCAATCACTACCAGGGGATTTTCGAGAAAGGGATGGGTCTTGAGATCGGGCTGGTCGGGGGGAGAGCTGATCACGTAGAGGTCATCTTCGTTGTTCGCCATCCGCTCCTGAATGTGCTGGTGGTTAGTCACCTTCAAGGAAATGTCAATGCCGGGATAGCGCTGACAAAAGGGCCCCAGCAGCCGCGGTACGAAGTACTTGGCGGTAGTAATCACCGCTAGCCGCAGCTGCCCCTGCTTCATGCCCTTGAGGTCAGCCACTGACATTTCAAACTGATCGAGCCCTTCAAAAATCTGCTGGCAGGTATCAAGCAGCCGCTGACCGGCCTGGGTGAGATAGAGTCGCTTGCCGATTTGCTCAAACAGGGGCAGGCCCACCGCCTTGGTGAGCTGCTTCACCTGAATCGACACCGTTGGCTGAGTCAGGTACAGCTCCTCAGCGGCGCGGGTAAAGCTACCGTGGCGCGCCGTCGCTTCAAATACTTTTAGCTGATGCAGCGTTGCGTGAATCAACGGTTATCTCCCTCAAATGGCCAGTGCAGCACGCCAGGTCAGGCGCTCTTGCCTGCGGTCTTTCACTCTGCCTCAGGTTTTGACCCCCTGGATTTTTGAAATGAAAGGGCAAGCATTTATAGATAATATTCTATCAAGAAAACCCTTAATATCAGACTCACTCAATGATAGTCAGGATAATAGTCAGGATATTTGATCATTCGGGGAGGCTCAGACTCCGACCATAAGCTTCTCTTTACGTAAGGGCAGTAGCTTGGAAAACAACTCACAATCGGCGATCGCTCTGTTCAAATCGACCCTCCGCTTAGCAACCTTCGCCCCTGCATGGGCCTAAACCTGGAGAGCCAGGTCGAACTGGATCGGATCGAACTGGACTGAATTTAAAAGATAGCGATTTCACCATAGGAACCATTGGCGATGACGGTGCACACCAATCCTGTCAATCAGCAGCAGCGCCTAGGGGAGCTGATTCGTCTGTTTAGTCGTTTAGGCGTGATTGGCTTCGGAGGCCCCCAGGCCCACATCGCCATGGCGAACGATGAGGCCGTCGGGCGGCGTCAGTGGCTCACCCAGGAGCAGTTTACCGATGGGCTGGCCCTCTGCGAAATGCTGCCAGGGCCTGCTTCCACCCAGATGGGCATTTACATTGGCTACCTGCGAGCCGGACAAATCGGGGCCCTAGCAGCGGGCCTGGCCTTTATCGCGCCAGCGTTTTTGATTGTTGTGGCGCTGTCTTGGGCCTATTTTCGCTACCAGGGAGTGCCCCAGCTAGCGGCGATATTTTTTGGGGTTTCTCCGGTGATGATTGCGATCATCCTCGGGTTTTGCTGGAAGCTGGGCAAAAAGGCCCTCAGGAACCTGGGGGGAGGGGCGATCGCCCTGGCTGTTTTTGTCCTCACCCTGTTTCAGGTCAATACTCTGGTGCTATTCGTACTGGCAGGGCTGCTGGGACTGGGGCTTTACGGCCCGAAGCGGCCCTCCCTGCCGCCGCCGCTGGGAGCAGTAGTGCCCGTGGTCATCAATACTGTCGCTACCCTCCCCCCTGACGTGCTGACCCTGTCTGGCTTTTGGGGCACGGAGCGAATCGCTGCCTATGGCTGGCCGCTCTTGAGCTTTTTCCTGAAGACAGGCACCTTCATCTTTGGCGGTGGCCTGGTGATCATTCCCCTGCTAGAGCTAGAGGTGGTGGGAAGGCTCCACTGGCTGACCGCCACGGAGTTCCTTAACGGTATTGCCATCGGCCAGCTGAGCCCCGGCCCGGTGGTGCTGACAGCCGCCTTTGTGGGCTACAAGGTGGCGGGGGTGCTGGGAGCACTGGTGGCCTCCGTAGGGATTTTTACCCCATCTTTCCTATTCATCATGGCTGGGGCCCCGGTGCTGATGCGTCTGCGCCAGAATCCCTGGGCCAAGGGCTTTCTCAACGGAGTAAAGCCAGCGGTGCTGGGGGCGATCGCCGCCGCCACCATTCCCCTGGCCCAAGCCGCTTTCCACCAAACCACCCTACTCCTGTCCCTAGTGACAGTCATGATTGGAGCAGCCGCCCTGGTGGCCCTGATTCGCTACCGGGTTACCACCTGGCAGCTGGTGCTGGCTGGCGCCGCCATCGGCTTGGCGGTCGGCTTTTCGCCCCTGTGGGGTCAGTCCACTGGCTAGACCAGGGAAGAAACCGCCACCAGCCCTGCTAGCAGGGGTTCATCGAGGGTTTGAGCCTTGCCAGCTAGCACCATGGCCAGATAGGCCCGCAGCCGCTCCACCTGTTCGCCGTTGGGCACATAGATTTGACCGCCACTGCGGGTAAACAGCCGGCCTTCCCGCAGGGCCTGGTAGTCGCCGGCATTGGCAACCATTGGACTGTTGCTGGGCACCAGCCCCGGAGGCATGTGGCCTTCGAGCAGGGCAATCAGGTGGGTTTCGCAGACCTCGGTGTTGAGTCCCCGCTGCTGGAGCATGTGCAGAATGCCGTTCAGGGGCATGGGCTGATCGGGAAAGACCCGCAACAGCTCCATCAGCAGAAAGGGATCGCTGTACTGGTGGCGGGGCAGGTCGAGCAGCTGCGGATAGCGCACCAGATTCACCAGTCCATAGGCTACGCGACTGCAGCTAGCGGGCCGATTGCTGGGATAGGTGTCCTGGACAATGGTGGCATTGGGGAACTTCTGGCGCAGCCAGCGGGCGATCGCCGGCAAAGAAGCTGTCCCGCCGGTGCAGATCACCTGATTGACTCCCTGGGCCACCACGCCAGTCTGGCTCAGCAGCCGATTCAAACCGCCGTTGATCCGCTGGATGTAGGGGAGAATAATCCGACTTTCTAAGTCTTTACGGCGAATCGTCCAGCGCTGGTCCGCCAGCTCCAAGTCAAACTGGTTCTGATGCTGCAAAATCAGCTTCAGGTGGCGAGCAGCCTCTAGGGCACTCTGGCCCAGCAAAGACGCTTCGAGACGCTGCTGGAGCCGCTGGCGCTGGACCGAATCGGGTTCGGCCGGACGGGGCAGGGTGAGGCCATCGAGATCCAACTCCGCCCACTGGCTGCGATCCAGCTCCGGCAGGGAAGCCTGCCAGTCCCAGCCGCCCAGGGGCCGGGCCGAGTTGCCCTGACGGGGCTGGCGTCGGTCCGTGGGATGCAGCAGATGGGCCACGATGTCCAGGTCCAGGGCATCTCCGCCGTAGCTCAAGGAATGGAGGGCAAAGTCTGAATAGGTGAGCTGGCTGAGATCCCGGGGCAGATTCGCCACCGAGAGTTCGCTCAGGGCCGCCCCAGCACTAATCACCACGGTGCCGCCGCGCCAGTCACAGCCGTAGAGGGCCTGCTGACGCAGGGGCTGGGTGTCCTCATTGTCTTGGAGGGTAGCCGGATCGGGGAGGCCGGACAGTACAGCGGCGATCGCATCCTCGAGGCAGTAAATCTGGTCAGGGGCCCCCACCAGCCCCGCCGCCAGAACCGCCTCCCGCAGGTTAAAGCTATACACATCGGGCCAGTTGGCCGGATAGCTGAGAATGACGCCGTGGATCTGGTTCAGGACATCGGCCAGGGTATCTCCATCCAGGTTGACCGCACTGACGGTCAAGCCGGCCTGCCCCTCGGGCCGCAGGGTTTGCAGCATCTGCTGGAGGGCCGTTTGGACCGTCCCCATGGGCAGCACCTGGGCATCTGACCACTGTAGCTGGGGCCGGGGCAAACCGGTCTCAGTCCGATGGGGAACGGCCAGCCTCAACAGCGGCTTCAGGGTTCGCAGCTGTAAAGACTGGGCCTCGCCTTGATTCCAGTCGAGGGCTAGGGCCGGGGTGCCCACAGACTTAACCTGCCAGAGATCGGGCTGATCGCCGTCATCGCTGATGGCGGCCACGGCGGGCAGCCGAAAATAGCGATCGGCAGTGGCACCCAGACTCTGATCCGTCCAGCAGATCGGATAGACCTGATTGGCTTGGGAGTCAAATAGCAGGGCGGAAAGTCCTGTAGTCCCTAGGTC
>PYEQ01000426.1 GCA_003017785.1 filamentous cyanobacterium CCP5
TAACAAAAGCCTTCGACATCTCTTTCCTAAGCTATTAACGACTGTATTCGCTTGATTGATATTTAGAATCTTACTCTTTTACTGTAAGCTATCTACGCCTGTTTCGGCGGTCTTATTCATTCAACTTATTGGTTTTGGCTAGGCACAAACACTCGCGATTAGTGCCTGTTTTCCTGAAAGATTTTCCGTCAAAAAGCTAAAGCGGTCGAAGGGATTGTCAGATTGTAAAACTTTTTCCATGGGATAATCGACTGTTCCAGGGAAAATAAAACCTCGCCCAAGTTCAGAAGTGAAGTTTTTCCTAAGGGGAAACCACCGGTTTCGAGCTGGACTTAGTTTATGAGAACAGCCAGGATACAGTATTTTCCAAGCTGGCGGGATACGCTCATCCCTTATCAACAAGGGGCTTAAGCCCTTTGCCTGCAGCGCGCCGGACAGAAAGACGCTGTAAAATAACGAATATACTTCCGAAAGGCTGTTGTGGGTTGTCGGCTTTTGGATACACACTCTAAGGATGTTTGTGGATGGGCCTTTCTGAAGAAATCAAAGCAGTCTATGAGCGGGCTTTGCGATTGCGCGAGCAAGCGGTTGACTCGGTTATGCAGCCTGATTTGCTTAGCGAGGCCCTGCAAGAGCTCTATTTTGTCTTAGAAGAGCTGCATACGGCCGACGAAGAAATTCGCCATCAAAATCAGAAGCTAATATCGACTCGGCAGCAGACGGAGCTGGAGCGCCATCGCTACTGGATGTTGTTTGAGCTGGCTCCAGATGGCTATTTGGTTACCGACGAACGGGGCAATATACTCCACGCCAATCAAGCGGCGGAGGCCCTATTCTCGGTTCATCATAAGGCTCTGATTGGGAAGCCGCTGCTGGTGTTGATCGAAGCTCGCGATCGCTCAGAGCTTTTACGACGCCTAGCCCACCGCGAACCGATCAAAAACTGGCAAATCACCCTCAAGCCCCTTCAGGCAAATGAAATCTTGGTCGAAATTGCCACAGCCTATCTACAAGATCCTCAAACTAAATCCGTAACCATTTTGTGGTCTCTACGAGATATGACCCAACGCAGTCCATGACCATCTGCGTCTCTGGGGGGCTGTCAATCGATCTTCGCGGTAGCTCTCTTTAATTCTGAGCCTAACCTCCCAGCTGTAGGTCGTCAGCGGTGTTTTTGCAGCCCGTCAAAGCCGCCGCTCCACGGCCACCATGCGGCGATAGGCGGCCCAGCCCAGGCCCACCATTGCGACGGCAAAAATTCCTAAAAAGATCAGGTGAGGCTGCCAGTCAGAAAAGTCTCCCCCGCCGATCGCCCCATTCATCGCCTCGATCATGTGGTACATGGGGTTGAGTTCTGCCAGCCGCAGCAGAGAGTCGGGAAACAGGCTTGCAGGCAGAAACGCCCCGCTCAAAATCAGCAGGGGCACCCCGATCGCCGCAACCAGAGCATTCACATCCTCGGTGCGGCGGGCCAGCTGGGTGCCCAGTACGAACCCCACCCCCACATAGGCAGCAATACTCAGCAGCAGAATGCCTAAAGCCATGGCCAGAGAACCTGCGAAGGTCGCTCCCTGGCTGCGGGCGATCGCGTAGACCAGCACCGCCTGCCCCAGCCCGATGGCGCAGTGGGCTAGAAAAATCCCGGCAAAGTAGGAAAACCCGCTCAGGGGCGACAGGAATAGCCGCTTGAGGGTCTGCTGCTCCCGTTCGGATACCACCGTGGCCACGCTGCCCCCCAGGCAGCTAAAAAACAGGGCCGCCCCCACCAGAGTCGGGGCCGCCGCTAAGGTGAAGGCGTCGGCGTGGGAAATCTGCGATCGCTCCTCAATAATCAACCCGTTCAGCACCAGCAGCGCCGCCGGAAAAAACGCCCAGAACACCAGGCTACGGCGGCGACGACCCAGCTCGGTTAAAATTCGCTGGGCAACGGCGGTGGCTTCCCGCAGGTAGCGCATAAAAATTTTTAGAGAGAGAATATGGGCGGTGCTGCAAATATTAAAGCTGAAATAAGATTACAGTCAAAACATCGTCATGTTGGGCTAATCTGCCTGTAGCCGTCTGTTCCTGTCACTATTTGCTCCTGTCTCCATCCCTCCTCTTCACACACCTCGTATAAAGGCCGTATCCCCGTGCAGAGTCTAGCGGTATTCAATGAGCCAGTCCTTCGAAAGCCTGATTTCCCAAAGTCTATCCCGTCGCAATGTGCTAAAGCTGTTTGGCTTTGGCAGCGTGGCTGGTCTACTGGGGTATTCGCGATTCAGTAAGCCCCAGCCCACCGTTTTCTACCAGGATCGCCTGGATTTGCCCTTTCACACCAGCCAGCCCAGAAAGGCCGTGATTGTGGGGGGTGGTCTGGCCGGACTGGCCGCCGCCTACGAGCTCAGCCAGCGGGGTGTGGCGGTCACCCTGCTGGAGCGATCGCCCCAGCTCGGCGGCAAGATCGCCAGCTGGCCGATCCAGGTGGGGGAAGATTCGTTCATGATGGAGCATGGCTTCCACGGCTTCTTTCCCCAGTACTACAACCTGTTTAGCCTGGTCAGCGATCTGGAGATTCAAAAGAACTTCAAGTCCCTCAACTACTACTCGGTGGTCTATAAGGACGGCTACGAGCCGGAGGTATTTCGCCCCAGCCATTCGGCGTTTCCCTGGAACGTGGTGGATCTGGCGGTGTCTTCGCCAAATCGGTTCAAGTGGGGCATCAACCTCACCCACCTCAAGCACCTCCAGGTATTTCGAGAAATCACCGGCTTCCGCAATCCCCAGAGCTACCACCGCCTCGACAATATGTCCGTGGCCGAGTGGGTGGCGGAAGACTTCCCCACGGGCCTCTACGACCTGTACTTCCTGCCTTTTGCCAAGTCCAGCCTCAACTCCCCTGACGTGCTCAGTGCCGGGGAGCTGATGCAGTTCTTCCACTTTTATTTCTTTGGCAACCCAGAAGGGCTGGCCTTCAACGGCACCTGCCAGGACATGGGGCGATCGCTCGTCGATCCCATCGTCGCCTCCATCCAGGCCCACGGCGGCCAGGTACTCACCGGGGTCACCGTCAGCCAGCTCCAGTGGCAGGACGGCAAGCTCTCTGGCCTCACCTACCGAGAAGGCAGTCTGGCCAGCAACCCCGTGCCCTTCTGGGTTGATCGCAACGAGCTGATCAGCACCGAGGACATGGAATACTTTGGCGCAGGGGATCAGGTCTACGCGGTGGCCCCCGGAGCCGATAAAGCCCTCTCCCTCACCTGCACCCACCAGGGCTGTAGCGTCCAGCGCAAGGTGGCGATGGCCGGTGGCGGCTACCTCTGCCCTTGCCACGGTGCGGCCTACGATGCCGAAGGGCAGGTACTGGCTGGCCCCGCCCGCGAGAACCTGACGGCCTATAAGGTGCTGGATAGACAGGGCGATCGCCTCCAGCTGATCGCCGCCAACACTACCTCCACCCCCGAAACCACCCTGGAGGCCGATTATTTCGTCCTCGCCGCCGACATCCCCGGCATCAAGAACCTGTTTGCCCTCTCCAGCGGCACCGTGCCTGCCCAGGTGAGCCAGCAGGTGGATCAGCTGCGCGTAGCGGATCCCTTCGCCGTGGGTCGCTTCTGGTTCGACCAGGACTTCGACTGGGAGCATAGCTGGTTTACCTCCCTCTCCGGCTACCGCCTCACCGACAGCATCACCCTCTACCACCGCATCCAGGAAGACTACATCGACTGGCACCAGCGCACCGGCGGCAGTGTCGTCGAGCTCCACGCCTACTGCTATAAGGAAAAAGAATTCCCCACCCAGGAGGCAGTGCTCAACACCTTTGAGTCAGAGCTGTTTGAAATCGTCCCCTCCCTCAAAGGGGCCAAGATGCTCCACCGGCAGCTGGTCAACCAGAAAAACTTCGCGGGCTCCCCCCCCGGCAGCTTCCAGAACCGCCCCACCACCACGACCGAAGTCCCCAATCTGATGTTTGCCGGAGACTGGGTGAAAATGCCCTTTCCCTGTGGCCTGATGGAGCGGGCCGTGAGCAGCGGTTTACTGGCAGCGAATGCGGTGCTGAAAAAAGAAGGGGTGAAGCAGCGATCGATCCTCTCCGTGAACCCGGAAGGCATTCTGAAGATTTAGGCTTCGGTACTATGGCTGGATTGGAATCTTCTAGGTAGGTCGCCATGATTATCTTCGTAGATTGGGGTTTCTCCCTCCGGGAAACGCAGGCGAATGACTACGCTCACCCCACGATTCTGGGCATTGCGGGCTGAGCGAAGTCGAAGCCCAAACCAGTCACAAGTTCAATTCTGTCTATCTATCTGAATCGATCCAGTCTCAAAACAACCTATGGACGTCATCGCCTCCCAAATCAGAAATGCCCCCACTTCCGCCGATCGCCCCGACACCATCCCGCTACGGCAAGCCCCCCCCAACCTGCACCACTGGTACGCCGTGGCCACCAGTCGCGAACCGCGGACGGAACCCCGGGCTGT
>PYEQ01000427.1 GCA_003017785.1 filamentous cyanobacterium CCP5
GTCCAGCCGCCCCCGTCACCCCGCCCACCAGGGTCAAAACGCTGGCGGCCTGGGGTAGATTCGTGCGGAAGGCATAGCGCCCCAGCAGCGACAGGGCCGGAGAGCGAAACACCGTCATCGCCAGCGCCCAGGCCACCATCAGCAGCGGCAGCAGCCAGCGCAGCAACGGCCCCTGGCCCCAAAACAGCACGGTGGGAATGGCTAAAAACAACCCCGCCGCCAGGATTACCCCCAGGCTGATCAGCGGAAACTGGGTGCCGACATTGTGCTGGAGGCGATCGCTGAACGCCCCCATCAGGGGCTCCATCACCATCGCCAGCAGGTTTTCAATAATCAGCAGCCCCGTCGCCAGAGCGGCGGGAAATCCCAGCCCGCTCAAGAGCTCTACCAGGTACAGGTTGTAGATCACCCAGGTCAGGGTAATGGCCCCTTGCACGGCGGCTAGTCCCCACACCTGTCCCCAAAGGACTGATTTTGAAGATGAGTTCGCCATGTTCTCTATCCTGCAGGTGCTGTTTGAACCCTAGCTGATTCCGGGTGGTCTACGACAGAATGCAAAAGAAGTCTCTACAAACGCTGCTATGAGTCCTTACAACCGCCGTCAGGTGCTAAAGCTAGCGGGCCTCGCCACCGGAGCCGCCGCCCTGCCAATGGCCTGCCGTCGCCGAGTCCCCCGCCTAGACGAAGCGGCTGGCCAGAAAGCCGAACCTGAGGCAGCGATCGCTAGCCCTGAGCCAACGACTGAGGCAGCCCTGACCGATATCAGCCGGGTAGTGCTGATCAAAACCGACGATCGCGTAGCAGGCACCCAGCAGGCGTTGGACTTACTCCAGCCGGACGGCATTGCCGGACAGACCGTGTTTCTGAAGCCCAACTATAACACCGGCGATCCGGCCCCCGCCGCCACCGATACCGCTCTGCTAGAAACCCTGGTGAAAGAACTCCAGGCAGCAGGAGCGGGGGCAATGACCATTGGCGATCGCTCCGGCATGGCCGACACCCGCGCCGCCATGACTCAGAAAGGGGTGTTCGAGCTGAGCGATCGCTATGGATTGAATGCGATCGTCTTTGATGAGATGGATACCGACCAGTGGCAGTACTTCGACGCCGAGGGCACCCACTGGCAGCAGGGCTTTGCCTTTGCCCGTCCCATCCTCGATGCCGGGGCGGTGGTCAACACCTGCTGCCTGAAGACCCACCGCTACGGGGGGCATTTCACCCTGTCGCTAAAAAATACCGTCGGGGCTGTGGCTAAATACGTCCCTGGCGACCCCTACAACTACATGTCAGAGCTGCACTCCTCGGCCCACCAGCGACGAATGATCGCAGAGATCAACGCCGCCTATCAGCCCGCTTTGATTTTGATGGATGGGGTCGAGGCCTTTGTGAAGGGTGGCCCTGCCAGCGGTGACAAGGTGCCTGCAAATGTAATTCTGGCCGGAACGGATCGGATCGCAGTGGATACGGTGGCGATCGGGATTTTGCGATCGCTCGGCACCACCTCGGAAGTTTCTCAGGGCTCCGTCTGGGATCTCGAACAGGTGCAAAGGGCCGTTGAGCTGGGATTGGGAGTCGCTAGCTCCGAGCAAATCGAAGTCGTGACTAACGACACGGCTAGCCAGAAGATGGCGGATGAGGTGCGATCGCATATGGTTTAACGGATAGGTTTCGCTACAGGTACAACGAAACCGTAGGGATTGGCCAGTCTACTGCCATCAGCCTGGACAACAAGCCAGGGTTTGGAAACTATCATGCCTTCCAAGCAAACCTGTCATAGCGGCTTGGCAAGGACTCAGCGTTTCTTTGTCAGCAGAAAGTAATTCTCTAGAAGGAGTAGGCGTTTCTTTGTAGCCAGTCAGCGTTCCTCTGTAAGCAGTAGGCATTTCTCTAAAACCAGTAAACATTACCCTGCAAGTAGTCAGCGTTTCTCTGTAAGCAGTCAGCGTTTCTCTGGATCGCTGACTGCTTTGTCATAACAGAGTTGGGTCTTGAGGGAAAATACAGAACTTCCGAGAGGGATAAATCTATTCCTGAGCCAATATTACTGGTTTCCACGGTGGCGGCGTTGTTCCCAGTCTTTGCTGCACAGTGCTGAGTATTTACCCTGAGCAACCGCAAAAAATCTGTGATGGGGTATGAGGGAGCGGGCTACGGCATGGCGTTGGTGTTGTTTGAAGCCTCATCATCCACCTCAAAGCCTCAATGCAACAATGATGACAGCTTCCTATCAATTCCTGATCACTAGTGAACTAAGACAGTGACTCCGCTAACTCTGCCCCTCAAGATTGATCTAAAACATGTTCATCTCACGGATGAGCAGTTTTATCAGCTTTGCGTCAATAATCCAGACCTTTTGTTTGAACGCAACGCTCAAGGAGCCCTGATTCTTGTGTCCCCCGTCGGCGGAGAAAGTGGCAGCACTGAATTGGAATTAGGTACAGACCTGGCCATTTGGAATCGCCAGACAAAGTTGGGGAAAGTCTTTAGCTCTTCGACAATTTTCAAACTGCCAGGCGGAGGCAGTCGATCTCCCGATGCCGCCTGGGTAGAGTTGTCACGCTGGCAGACGTTAACCCCAGAACAGCGCCAGAAGTTCCCGCCTATTGCCCCTGATTTCGTGATTGAGTTGCGCTCTCCTGCTGACAGCCTGCCGACCCTCCACGAAAAAATGCAGGAATACATGGGCAGCGGTGTGAAGTTGGGCTAGCTGATCACCCCCCAAGACCAGCAGGTAAAAATCTACCGTCAGGGGCAGGAGAAAGCCGTAAAGCAACTACCCACGGAGCTACCTGGCGAAGACGTGCTACCTGGCTTTGTGCTAGCGATTGATCGCTTTTCTAAGGACTAACGGACCTAGCTTCACCCAGCCGCGACAGGTACGTTCGCCTGCAAATGGGCCAGCATCAGATGAAACACGCCCGTCGCCTGAAGGGTGTCTTGCTCAAGCAGGTGAGACTGGCGGGTAATAAACACCGGGCAGTCTTCAGGATTCTGAGGAATGTGTCCGTGGGAGCCTTTCACCAGGGTGGCATCCAAGGGAATCACGTCCATCAGGTAGCGGAAGCCGAGCTTCTTCCTCGCCAGCGTCTTCGCGACCTTCAGCATCGGGAAGCGGATCTTCGGATCGACGAACAGCTCCGCGGGGTCGTAGCCGGGCTTTCTGTGGATGTCGACGGTGGTCGCGAAGTCGGGCCGGCGCGCCTCGTCGAGCCAGTAGTGGTACGCGAACCAGCAGCCGGGCTCGGCGACGCAGACCAGCTCGCCGCTGCGCTCGTGGTCGATGTGCAGCTCCGACTGCTGCGAACGGTCGAGCACGCGGGCGACGCCGGGCGTCTTCTCGAGCAGCGAACGCACCTGCTCGAGGTCGGCGGCGTCGCGCACGTAGACGTGGGCGCACTGGTGGTCGGCGACCGCGAACGCGCGGCATGCGCCGCAGTCGAGCAGCTGGCCGTGGCTGGTCTCCTGCACGCGCAGGTAGCCGTGCTCGTGCAGCAGCCGGTTGACGAACACCGGCTGCGGCGCCTTCTCGATGCCGTACTCGGACAGCACGACGACGTGCGCGTCCTTCTCCCGCGCCGCCTCGATCAGCCGCGCGCACTGCGCGTCGAGGTCGCGCACCGCCTGCTGCGAGCGCGGATCGTCGGGCCCCCAGCGCTGGTGGTCGTAGTCGAGGTGCGGCAGGTAGACGAGCATCAAGTCGGGATCGCTCCGCCGCAGCACCGAGAGCGACGACGACGCGATCCACTCGCTGCTCCGGATGCCCGCGCGCGGCCCCCAGAAGTCGAACAGCGGGAACGGTCCGAGCTCGTCCTGCAGCTCGCGCTGCAGGTCCTGCGGCTCGCTGTACAGCCCGGGTTTCTTGAGCCCGTCGGCGTGGTACTCGGGCCGCGGCGTGACGCTCCAGTCGACGCCGGGCGCGTACATGTCCCACCACCAGAACATCTTCGCCGTCGTCAGCCCGCGCGCCGAGGCCGCCTCGTAGAGCTTCTCGCCGCGCACGATGCGGTTCGGCTGCCGCCACAGCATCACCTGCGCGAGGTCACGCCAGTACCAGCCGTTGCCGACCGCGCCGTGCCCGGACGGCGGCAGCCCGGTCAGGAACGACGCCTGCGCCGTGCACGTGACCGCCGGGAACACCGTGTCGAGCGGCGCCGCGAAGCCGTGCTCGCCGAGGCCGCGCAGCACCGGCGCGTGGGCGAGGTCCTTCGGGCGCAGACCGACGGCGAGGATGACGCAGAGCTTCACGGGCGCAGCGTGACGCGCTGCTCTCCGCCGGTCAACTCGTGGGTCGTCACCCCGCCGTCGGGCCACCGCACCGTCAGCGGGCCCTTCGCGCGCGGCAGCCAGACCACCGGCGACGACTGCGTCAGGTAGCCGTCGCCGGCGAGCACCTCGCGCACGAGCGGCGACGCGCCTTCACGCGCGAACTCGAGCCGCGCGCCGTAGCCCTTCGGGT
>PYEQ01000428.1 GCA_003017785.1 filamentous cyanobacterium CCP5
TAGAAGGAGGCTTAGGCATTGCCAATGTGGATTTAAACCTCCAGGTGGATGACTACGCCCTGGCAGCCCTGCCCCTGCCCCTCTCCGAAGTCGCCCCCCTGGGCGGTCAGGCCAGCTTTCGGGGCCGTTTGACCGGTGCCCTGGCTACCCTCACCCTGGTTGGGGATGCCCGCCTGGCTGACCTGACCCTTGGAGATTTAGCCTTCGGAACCCCCCTGAGCGGACCGGTCCGGGTGGCCCTGGATGACGGGGTCGATATTGATTTGCAGGGACCCGGCGAAGACGGCATCCAGGTGGCCTATGGGTTTGATCAGCGACGGCTGCGGTTCAACGTCCGGGCTGGGGAGGCCCTGGCCCAGGGCCAAACCGAGGGGAATATGCTGGTTGCTGAGGTGGAAAACTTTCCCCTGGCGGTACTGAATCTTCCCGGTGGCACCCTCCCCGGCCTGGGCACTGTGCGGGGTACGGTGGAAACCGCCTCGATTCGAGCCGATCTGAGTCGGCCAACGGTGCAGGCGGAGTTTGCGATCGCTAATCCGGGGCTGGGCTACTTCAACGTCCGGGGGCTGCCCGCGATCGTTGACGGGATTGAGCAGGAAAACACTAGCCGATTTGAGGGCACCTTCACCTACGCCGATGGCACCGCAGCTCTGACCCAGGGGCGACTGAGTACAGGCAACAGTCTATATCTGGTCAACGCCCGCTATAGTCGCCAGGGAACTCCCCAGCTGCGGGGGCAGGTATTTGTAGAGCAGGGGCGGTTGCAGGATGTATTGACCACCCTACAGTTCTTCCGACTGTCTGACTTCGGGCGCGGCCTGAAGCCCCCTGAGTGGGCCAAAGACTATAGTCCTGAGGAGATTGCCAGGCTCCTAGATACCATGGCCGCTGGCAACCCTGACGGGCCGTTTCTTGATCAGCTCCGACGGATTGCCGAACTGCTAGAAATCCAAGATCAGGAAGCCCTGGCTGAAGCGGGCAGCCTGCTGCCGCCCCTGTCGGAACTGCGGGGAAACTTTAGCGGCGATATTTCCTTTGCCGGATCGGTCCCCGATGACCTTCAGGTGGAGTTTGATCTCAGCGGCCAGGACTGGCGCTGGGGGCCCAATTACCAGGTCGATACGGTGATTGCCGAGGGGGGCTATGACGAGGGCATTCTCCAGCTGAAACCGCTGCGATTTGCCTCTGCCCCAGACAGTCCCGATGCGTTCTTGGATGTCAGCGGCTCGGTGGCCTTCAGGGGCGAAGAGAGCACCTCCCGCACCCTCAGGTTTGACGCCACCAACATTCCCCTGATTCCCCTCGAACGCTCCCTACAGCTACCCACCAGCATCGGCGGTCGCCTCAACGGCAATGCCACTTTCAGCGGTCCCTTGGCAAATCCTCAGCTGCGGGGATCGGTAGAAGTGGCCGACGCTACCATCAACCGCGAACCGGTGCAGGAGGCTGGGGCTGATTTCCTCTATCAGAACGCCCGGTTTAATCTGGCCAGCGCCCTGGTGGTAGAGGCCGCTGACGACCCCCTGCGGTTAACCGCCAGCATCCCCTATCGGCTTCCTTTCGCTAAGCAGATGCCCGACTCCGATCAGCTCCTGGTCGATCTGAACGCCCAGGACGAGGGCCTGCTGCTGCTGAACCTTTTAAATAATCAGGTGGCCATTGAGTCGGGGAGTGGCGTGGTCAGGCTGGCAGTGCGCGGTCGCTGGCCCGATGGGGAGTCAATTCCCAGCCTGGGATCCCTTGATTTGACCGGCAATGCCCGGCTCGAAGATCTGGTGGTCAATGCCCAGGTGCTGCCCCAGCCCCTGACCAATGTTAACGGCAGCCTCAGGTTCCGTGACGATCTGGTGATTGTTGAACAGCTGCGGGGCAGCTTTAGTGACGGTGAGGTGCTGGCCCAGGGAACTTTTCCCATTCTCACCCCCCTGGATCAGCGCCTCGGCGGCACCATCAAGCCACCTGCGGTCGATGGCGAAGGTAGGCCCATTCCTCTCAATCTGGATCAGGTGCCAGACAATATTGACCGGATGCCCCTGCTGATTGACCTGAACCAGATTGCCTTGAACTTCAAAGGCATTTATGACGGGCAGGTGGATGGTCGAGTCCGATTGGGCGGCAGTGCCCTGCTCTATGGGCCTGCGGTAGGGGGCTCGGTGGTGCTCTCAGAGGGACGACTTTCCCTGCCTGAGTCGGGCCTTAACGGCAACGACTCAGGCGGTGAAGTCGGGCTCGCCAATGGCAATGGACCCTCCGTGCGCTTTGACGACTTTGCCCTCACCCTGCAAGAGGGCACTCGCATCCAGGTGGGCGGCATCGTAGACGTGGCCGCTCAGGGCCAGATTCTCACCAACGGTATTTTGCCGAATATTCAGCCCAGTGGCCGGGTCGATCTGCCCGCCGGTCGGATTAATCTGCTCACCACCGAGTTTCGCATCCGTGGGGATGACAACTATGCCGAGTTTCGCCCCAGTCTAGGGGTCGAACCCTACATTAAGGCCACTCTGCAGGCAACGGTGCCTGACACCACCGGCCCCGGTGCGACCAGCCTGACCACTGCCTCCCCCTTCCCCCGGAACGAAATCAGCGATGCCAATACCGATCAGCTTGGGCTCAACCGCAGCGGCATCGAAACGGTTCGAATTCGGGCGGAAGTGGAGGGCCCAGCCTTTCAGGTGGCCCAGCTGCGGGGGGTGACCCTGCGGAGCACGCCGCCACGTTCGGAAGGGGAGATTATTTCGCTGATTAGCGGGGGGGTACTGACCGCCCTGGAGTCCACCCTGGGCAGCTTCGGCGGGGAAGGAGACAACTTCGAAGGGCTGATTACCCTGGCCGGCAGCACCCTGCTGAACCAGATCCAGGGAATTTTGGGGGACTCCCTGGACATCAGCGAGCTGCGGCTCTATTCGGTGACGCCAGAATCTGCCCAGGAAGGGGGCGACAGTATCGACATCGGCGGGGAAATTGGCTTTGAAATTTCGCCAGATATGTCAATCTCGATTCAAAAGACGTTCACGGACATTACCCCGTTCCAGTTCAACCTGCGCTACCGAATTAACAATCAGTTCACCCTGCGAGGGACGACCAGCTATGAGGATTTCACTGAAAATTCGGGGCTGCTGTTGGAATATGAAACCCGATTCTAAGCGGGTTCTAAGCGGCTGGGCGGGATTCAACTAAAGATGCCAGGGGGAGTTTAGGGGCTGCCCCCCAAATCATTCTGTCGGTTGATGCAGCCGACCTCCCCAGGGAGGGGTCAGGAAATTCGGGATAATCTGGGTCAGCTCCAGGATTCATGCCCATAGCCGTCACAATAGAAACTGTATTTGCTGTCCGTTTATCTTTAGTCGTTGCCCATGGCCGCCGATCGCAACTCCCCTCAGACTCCCGCTGAACCGTCAACTTCTGAGGTTGACGCTGAGCTGTCCTCCCCCTCCCGCTGGCGATCGCTGTGGCAGGGACAGCGGGAAAACCTCAAGATTCTGGGCATTGCTCTGGCGATCGCCCTGGTGATTCGGATGTTTATTGCCGAACCCCGGTTTATTCCTTCAGACTCCATGGCCCCGACCCTGCACGTGGGCGATCGCCTGATTGTTGATAAAGTCTCAACCCTGTGGCAGCCCCTCCATCGCGGCGATGTGGTAGTGTTTGAGCCACCGCCCCAGCTCCAGGAAATTGGCTATGACGTCCGCCAGGCCTTCATCAAGCGGGTGATTGCCGAGCCCGGACAGACCGTGCGAGTCAGCGGCGGCCAGGTCTACATCGACCAGGAGCCCCTACAGGAGAGCTATTTACTGGAGCCCCCCAGCTATGAAATGGGACCGGTTAAAGTCCCCCCGGGCTACGTGTTTGTGATGGGAGACAACCGCAACGATAGCAACGACTCCCATGTCTGGGGAGTGCTGCCCAAGGAGAACGTGATTGGCCGGGCCCGGGTGCGGTTCTGGCCCCTCGACCGATTCGGGACCGTGGGTTGACCCTTGAGCCCCTAAGGGGTGATGGGGGTGGCTGTGGGCGACTCGGGCAAACCCAGCCGGGACCGAATCGAATCCAGCAGGGCTTCTTCTGAGGATTCGCTGATCAAGAGCAGCTTAAAGGACTGATCCTGGTTGAGATACTGGGCGTAGGACGATCTCAGGTAGAGCTGATAGTCGGCCCGACCGGCCACGTAGCGTCCAAAAAAGGCCAGGGTAATGGCGTTGCGATAGCGATTAATCAGGTCAGGAGCGGCCAGGGTCAAATCTGGCACTGACTGAATCAGCTGGCTAAGCCCCCCATCCAGCTTGGTCACATCTACGTGGGCCTGGCCCTCAATCAGCCCTAGCAGGCGATTGGGGGTGGTGAACCAGGGAAAGGTCAAAAACTGCTCAAACACCGCCGGGGTGGCCGGATCGTAGCTGCCTGCCAGCAAGGCCACCGGGATGTCCACCAGGGCCAGCCCCTCAGGGCCAAACAC
>PYEQ01000429.1 GCA_003017785.1 filamentous cyanobacterium CCP5
AGATGTGTATAAGAGACAGAATCCATGCGGCGGCTGTGCATCGCGGATTTCTTCTTACCAAAGGAAGATGCCAAGCCGGGACAGTTTGATGTGTTCCCGATGCAGGCGGTGACGGTGGGGGAGGTGGCCACTGAATACGCCCAGAAGCTATTCCAGGCCGATCGCTACACGGACTACCTCTACTACTACGGGTTGTCGGTGCAGACGGCGGAGGCGATGGCCGAGTGGTGCCATGCCCAGATTCGCCAGGAGCTAGGCTATGGGGATTTGGAGCCGGAAACCCTGCGGGAAGTCTTGCAGCAGCGCTACCAGGGTTCTCGCTATAGCTTCGGCTATCCGGCCTGCCCTCACATTCCCGACCAGTTCACCCAGCTCGAACTGCTGGGCAGCGATCGCATTGGCCTGACCATGGACGAAAGCGAACAGCTCTATCCAGAGCAATCGACGACGGCGATTATTGCCTATCACCCGGCAGCCAAGTACTTCAGCGCTTAAGATTGAGGGCTACCAGATGGGAGCTAAGTCCAAAACAAATCCGGGCAGGACCGATTCTCCAGAGAGGGTGGCTGGAGATTTTAGAATCTCTGGGGGCTGGCTGGGACGATAAATTTCGACCTGGCGCTGCTTACGATTGATCAGCCAGCCCAGCTGAGCGCCGTTGTCGATATACTCCACCAGCTTGGCCTAGGCCCGCTCTAGGACATCGCTGGGGGACATCAATTCGACCAAAAAACGGGGCACAGGAGCACGAACCGTTCCTGCTGCTCCGGGGCCAGGGCCTCCCAACGGTCTCGCCGTACCCAGGCGGCCTCGGGAGAGTGGTCAGCACTGTTGGGCAGGGTGAAGCCGGTGGACGAGTCGAATACCTCGCCTAAATCAGTGCGAGTATTCCAAAGGTCTAGTTGGGTCGTCAACTGAACATTTCGCTTGCCTGTACTGCCACCGGTCGGGGAAATAATCATTAACTCTCCGGAGGCCGTGTGCTCAAACTTCAAATCCCGATGCTTCTGGCAGAGCTGAAAAAACTGCTCATCCGTCAACGCCAAATCGAGGACCAGCGGGGTCGGCAGGGAGAGGGCGATCGAGCTCATGAAGCCTCCCAGGGCGTGACGGGTATGGCTCATAGTCTCGCGATTCGGTGTCAGGGAGGGGGGATTTCGGATCAAACTTCCCTGGTCAGAGGATCCCGCCAGATGACGGCTTGGGCTAGGCTAGCTTTCTAAGCCAACTGAACCAAGACCATTTTCGCAAGCTGGCGCTGGCCAGACAGAATCTACCCATGGCAAAACCATTCAGGCTGTTTGTTCTTCTTTGTGGGGCGTTGTTTACCCTGTGGGGTGGCGAAGCGATCGCCGCTGAGACTGTGCTGCTGCGCTATCGAGGGTTTGGTCGGGCGGTGCCCGTGGAAGACCTGGAAATCCTGGCTGAAACCGGTGAAGCTCCAGAGTCCATCGACTCGATTTTGTCGGCGGCGGGTCAGAGTCCTCAGAACTTTCAACGCAGCCTCACCCGGCAGCTAGCGGTTCGGCTCCACCTGCTGGATCGCACCCTGAATAGCTGGCCAGGAGAATGGGCTCTGGACCAGATGGGCGAAATGATTCATCCCCCTTCTGGCCGGTCAAGTCGTCAGGCCCTCAGGGCGTCAATTATTCTCTCGGCTGCCGATGATGAACGCATTTCCGTACTGGAACTGCTGCAAAACTATCCCACCCAGCAGGTGGTCTTAGAAGTTGACCGGATTGAGTCCGTTTACGATCGCCTATCGGCTTTGCTAGAGCCGTTTTCTTTGCTCAGAAAGGCTGGTCAGTCGGCAAGACCGACGCTTCAAGAGGGTTTAGGCAGCCGCAAAAATAATTATGACAATAACTAAAACCAAAATCACAGCACCAGGATCAAGCTCAAATTTGGCGTCTTTGTCTTTTGGATCTTCCGGTCTGGCGAGATAGAAAATAAAAAATGCAGCTACCAGGATGACCAGAATGTCAATTCCTGTAAACACAGCTTCTCCTGTTTTAGGGTTGTGTTTGTCTGAGTAGATGCTTAGAACGTATGGAGCTGATGGAGTTCATTGAGCCTCTACCGGCCAGTGACGCCAAAGAAGAGACTTGTCTTCACTTATTTATACTCGTGTTTAGGCCCTAGGTGTCAGCTTCTGGCATTTAGGCTGTGCCAGTAAATGCGGCCTGTACCGTTCTGAGGTCCGCCGCCGCGGCCTGAATCAGCAGTCTAGGCTGTCCCTGCCACGGTAGATGCCAGGCCACGATCGCCGCGCCATCAATGCGGGCTGGAACGGCGCGATCGCAGGGAAAGGGATCAAGTCGATAAACAGGTTTCGTGGTGGCGATTTGGGCCAGCCTCTCGATTCCTCGGGTGGCGGGCAGCCGCAGATTGGCTGTAGGGCTGGGGCTAACCCAGACCTTTGATTCCAAGCTGGCTACGGCCTGGGAAAAGCCAGTATCATCCGACAGGACGACTCGGAAGTTATTCTCACATAGCCGCAGCACCGAGCAGGGCTGCTGGTTGAATCGGGTAGTCACGGATTGAAAGGGTGCTAGCTGAGAGACCGCCGCAGAAAAGAGGGCGATCGCCGTCTGTAATCCGTCCACCCCGGCAAAATCCCAAATCGCCATGTCCAACGGATTGATTTCGACATCACTAACCTCAACCGTCACAGGAACTGGCATTATCTAAGCCCTTGCTCGACTCTTAGTGGGGTCGTACAGCGATAGGGGCCCGACTTCTGCCCGAACCCGCCGCTTAATCCCGTCCATCAAGCCGACTGCCAGCTCTGTACCCGGCTGGGCGAATTCGGGAGCGACCTGGGCCAGGGCGATGCTGCGGTTGAGAATCGGGGAGAAGGTGCCGCTGGTGACATGACCGACCCGCCAGCGCTCCTCCACTGGAAACACACACTGGCCGCCGCAGGCCACCTCGTTGCTCTCCAGCATCAGACCCACGGCTACAAGCGGTGGACGTTCCCGCAGGTTCTCCAGGGCGGCCCGTCCGATAAAATCTGGTTTAGATTTCATCGCCACGCTCCAGCCAATGCCCGCCTGGTAGGGAGAAATCAGGTCGTTAAATTCTTTCCCGGCAGCCAGTAAACCCGCTTCAATGCGGGCCCGATCCAGGGCCTGCATGCCCAGGGGCAACAAACCATAGGGAATCCCTGCCTGCATCAATATCTGCCACAGTTCGCCGCCACGATCGGGGTGAACAAACAGCTCATAGCCCAGCTCCCCCGTATAGCCGGTGCGGGAAATTAGTACCGGAATTCGGGCTACGGTGCCAGTGACAAAGCGGAAATATCCCAGCTGATTAAGGTCTGTGAGGGGCCACTGGGGGTCGATGTCGATGAGCGATCGCAGCATTTTCCGCGAAACCGGCCCCTGGAGGGCAAGATTATGCAGACGGTGACTGCTGGGGGTCACCTCGACGGCAAAACCTTTTTTCTGGGCTGTCTCTTGCAGCCAGAGGCCGTCGGTATCGCAGTTGCCTACGTAGCGAAAGGCCGCTTCCCCCAGGCGAAATACAATGCCGTCGTCGATCATGCCGCCGTGGGGACTGAGCAAACACCCATAGGCCGACTGGCCCACCGCCAGCTTGGCGATGTTGCGAGAAAAGGTCCACTGCAGCAGCTCCAAGGCGTCCCGCCCGCTCACCTCAAACTTGCGCAGGGCTGAGAGATCCATCAGCGCCACCCGCTGCCGCAGGGCCCAGTATTCCGCCTGATCTCCCTGGTGGGGATAGCCGTTGGGTACCCAGAAGCCGTTGTATTCCGCCAGGTTTTGAGTAAGGGTGCGGATATGGGGAGTAAAGGCGCTGTCCTGGCTCAGCCGCAGGGGCAAATCTGGAGATGCCCGCCGTCCGATCACCCTGGGAAGTGCCTCCTCAGCCCCGTAGATTCGCACCTGGATTGGGGTCGGCTGCCAGCCATTGGCCGGGTCGATATCGTCGGGACAGGCGGAGCTAGCGCAGAGCAGGTCTTGATGGGCCTTCAGCAGCACATAGTCGCCCGGCCGTGACCAGGACTCAGCGGAGATGATTGCCCCACCCTCATCAACGGCAGTGTTAAAAAAGAAATTGATCGCCGCCCAGCCGGGACGAGGGGCGATGCCGTAGGGGGCTAGCGCCCGATTGAAGTTGTCACTACAGCTGGGATGGCCGGGATAGCCCGCGTCTTCGTAATACTTATTGGTGCAGGCCAGCATGAAGCTGTCGTGGCGGCCGCAGGTGTCCTGAATCACCTCCACTAGGGGCTCCATGGTTTGAGAAAAATACTTGCTGTGCAGCCCCGCTTGAGGCATCGCCATTCCCAGCAGCGTACGAGTCACCGTGCCGTCCAGTTCTTCCCGGTAGCCATCCCCGGCAAAGGCCAGAAAGTCTGAGCAC
>PYEQ01000430.1 GCA_003017785.1 filamentous cyanobacterium CCP5
GTGGAGGGGTCAAGTTCCATGGTTAAAGAGAGGGTTGGGGGCCAAAGACAAAGCTCATAAGCCTCAGAATTTTACCCGCCATTGACCGCTAGGCCTATTCCCGCTTGGGGAGCGACTGCTGGGGATGCCAGGGCTTGACCACATAGCGATCGCGGCCCTGCTGCTTGGCCTGGTAGAGGGCAGCATCGGCGGCGCTAATCATCGGTAGCACGTTGTCTCCCACCTGGGGCACGTACCAAACTGCCCCTGAGCTGATGGTCACATGGGAGCACAAGGGGGAGGTGCGATGGGGAATGTTCAGCGCCGCGATCGCCGTCTGAATGCGGGCGCTAATCTTGCTGATCCCGGCGGCATCCGTGTTGGGCAGCAGCACGATGAACTCCTCTCCCCCGTAGCGGGCGACCACGTCCCCCGGTCGACTGACCACCTGTTCTAAAGCTTGGGAGACCTGCACCAGGCAGTTGTCCCCCTCTGGATGGCCGTAGGTATCGTTGTACAGCTTGAAATAGTCAATGTCTAGGAGCATCAGGGCGATGGGCGTCTGATTCCGCACCGAGCGCTGCCATTCCCGTTCTAGGGCGCTGTCAAAGGCGCGGCGGTTGAGCAGCTGGGTCAGAGAATCATGTATGGACAGGTGGGTAAGCTGCTGGTTAGCCATTTCCAGCTGCTTATAGAGATCCGACTGGTGAATGGCGATCGCCAGCTGGTTGGCAATTTGCTGCAGAAAGACGGCCTCATCGGATTTCCAGCGGCGGTGATTAGCATAGGCCTGGACGATCACGATTCCCCAGAGTTCGTCCGTGCCGGTTTGCAGGATGGGGGCAATAATTTGAGACTGAACCTGGCTGAGATCGAGAAAATCCCCCAGCCAGCTGGCAAGGTCGTTGGACAGGGGGGCCGTAAAAATCTGGGGGGCGCCTCGACGGTAAAACTTGTAGGAGCGATCGGGGACTTTTTGGTCCGTCCGGTCGCTCAGGGCGATCTCTCCAAGATTGGGGTGATGGGATGCTTCGATCACCTCTCCAGTGCGATCCGGATAGATGCGAAAAACCAGGACTCTATCCGCTTCTAAAATTTGGCGAATATCGTAGACAGCGGTGGGCAGGATCGTCTTCAAATCGAGGGACTGGCGAATATCCTCGGTGATCGTTCGCAGTACCCGCTCCCAGCGGGCTCGGCTTTCGAGCTGACTCTCAACCTGCTTGCGATCGCTAATGTCCCAAGACACCGTATTCACCACCCGATAGCCGTGTTCTTCGGAGGTGGTTACCGATAGGTTGACAGCAATCCAGCGGAGGCCGCCCTCGGGATGAAGATACCGATATTCCAGGCTGGAAGTGCTGATTTGGCCAATGGTGTTGAAGGTGGGCAAAATCACCTGACCGTAGTCTATGGGTAAGATCCGCTCTCGCCATAGCCGAGGCTGATGGGTGATCTCTTCGGCTCGAAATCCCCAAATCCTCTGGCTGCCTTCGGAAATGTAGTCCACCTGCCAGTGTCCGTCAGTATCCACTCGAAACCGGGCCAGACAGGCATTGACGTTATTGACCAGGGCCGTAATCGTCTGGCGAGACTCCGTCAGGGACGCCTGGGCCTGTTTGAGTTCGCTGATGTCTGTACAGGTACCAATAATCCGGTAAACCTTGCCGCTGGCATCGACCAGCGGAGTCAAACTCGTTAGCCACCAGAAGTCGATGCCATTCAGCGGTAGAAACTCTTCGTAGACCATGGTTTCCTGGCTATCGATACAGCGCCGATAGTTCTGTCGGACCTTGGCGGCTTTATCGGAAGGCATCATATCTTCTGGCTGCGCGCCACGAAAGTCAGCTGGAGCTATGCCAATCCGACGCTCGTGGCTAGGATTGAGGGCGGAGTAGTAAAAATCCCCGCTGGCATCGACATCAATGATGAAAATACCGGTTTGGGTGGCATCGTAGATGCTGCGAAGAAAGGTTTCGCGGTCTCGCAGCTTCGTTTCTATCTGCTGCCGCTGTACCAGTTCCTGCTGAATTTGCTGGTAGTTCTGGGCCCGCTGAATGGCGATCGCCACCTGGTCGGCAACGCTGTGCATCAGCTCAACATCCTCTGGCTGCCAGGAATAGGCATGGCCGAAAATATTCAGCGCCAGTGCTCCCCAGGTAGTCTCTTCAAAAACCAGGGGCACAATCAGCCAGGCGCCGCCGTATTCCGCCGCCATCTGACGATTGATACTATCGTCGCAGGCGCGGGTGTCGTCGATTTGCACGGATTCTCCCCGCAGCAGCTGTGGGGTAAATGGATTGCCAGCGGCGGGGACTTCCTAGCCCACGCCACACCTGCCGGTCTGGAAAGAACTGGTTGATGGCCACCTGATGCACCGGTAGTAGCTGCCCCACTACCTGGGTCACTTCGGCAAACACCCTGTCCAGGTCGAGGGTCGAGCCAATGGTCTTGACGACCTGGCTCAGGGCTCGGCCCCGATCCGCCTGCTGACGCCAGTCCAGCAAGATTTGCTGGTTCTGGGTGACATCCCAGTGGGTGCTCAGCAAATACTGGGGACGGGCCCCAGATTCCCTGGGGTCAACTCCGCTAACCGGGGTGGCTTTTTGCTGAATCCAGCGGGGGGCTACGGCCAGGTTAGCCGGTTCCTTGAGACGATAGGCCAGCTCAAAGGGGGTGTTTTGCTCCCATTGGCGCTTGACTCGGCCATGATCGTCGGGGTGCACCCGCGTCAGCCAGATGTTCGGATCGTCGTACAGCTGCGATCTCGGTAGCTGATAGACGCTCTCAAAGGCTGGATTGGCATAGATGATTTTGCCCGTCGCTGACCGCAGCCAAAAAACCTCATCAAAACTCTCAATAGCCGACAGCAAAAGGTCGCTAGGGTTAACCATGGAAGACAAAAAAACAGGAACACAGCCAGCCCGTCCGCACCAAGGGTTGGACAATCAAACTTTCCAGACGCTAGGCAAGGGTAAACAGTGGGGAATTGAACCTGTCGATCGCGACCTTGATGGTGAACGCTGACTGAGCCCAGGGAACAGTCAGAAATCTATGGGCTGAGGCTCCAAAACACTTGAGACTTCAAGTCTATATCAAGTTTATAAAGCGACTGTAAAGCTGCCAGAGTTTCCACACTAGGGCCGAATTGCCCATTTTTGGGGTGGCGATTGGAACCAATCCAAGCTGTTCTCGAAAGCCCCTCCTCCTTAGCTTGCCCACGGGGAACCGGATTCAGAAATTTACTCTGGGGGGAGCGCTGATATCAGCGAGTCCGCTTTATGGCCAGAGCCGCTTAATGTTCTAAAACGTTGCTGTACTGGAGCAGATCGAGCTTGGCAAAGGTGGGAATACAGTTAAAGCATTCCTGGGCTAGGTCCCAGCGCTCTTCCCGCTGGAGCATGGCGATCAGGGTTTGTCGCAGGGAATGCAGGTAGCGCACATCGTTGGCGGCATAGCGGAGCTGGTCTTCGGACAGGTGCATGGCGTTGCCCCAGTCCGAGCTTTGGGCCGATTTATCTAGCTCTATTCCCTCCAGCTCTTTCACCAGCTCTTTTAAGCCGTGGCGGGGACTATAGGTGCGAATCAGCTTGCTGGCTACCTTGGTACAAAAAATGGGCCGGGTTTGAATGCCCAGGTGATAGCTCAGGGTAGCCACATCAAAGCGGGCAAAGTGAAAAATAATCGTGGTGTCGAGATCTTCTAGCAGGCGCTTGAGCTGGGGGGCTTCCGTTTGACCCCGCTCAATGCGCACCACTGCTCCGTTACCCGCCGGGTCGCAAAGCTGCACCAGACACAGACGATCGCGCTGGGGCAAAAGCCCCATGGTTTCTGTATCACAGGCGATTGCCTCGGTAGCTAGATAGCGATCGCACAGCTCGGGGGTGAGGTCGCGATCGCAAATCTGAAAGGTTCCTTCGACCATGGCGTTTTCAGGCTCCCAAAAACAAACTAAATAGGGGCACAGGCCCGCTGCACCCCTAAAAGCTTACGATGCCCTGCGGCTCCGACTCTAAAGGTATTACTCCAAATTACCGAGGGCTTTGGCCACGGTTTGGACATCCTTATCTCCGCGCCCGGAGCTATTGATTACAAGTCGGGGGCTGCCGCTGAGCTGGGGGCAGAGGGTTTCTAGATAGGCAAAGGCATGGGCCGTTTCTAGCGCCGGAATAATTCCCTCCAGCCGGGATACCCGCTGGAACGCATCCAGGGCCTGCTGGTCGGTGACGCTGTAATACTCAGCCCGCCCCAAATCCTTGAGATAGCTATGCTCCGGACCGACGCCAGGGTAGTCGAGACCGGCACTGATGGAATGGGCCTCAATCACCTGACCGTCGTCGTCCTGGAGCAGATAGCTCATGGCCCCGTGGAGCACCCCAATCCGACCGGCGGTCAGGTGATTGAGGCCCATTCCATCAGTGCCGGTCTCGACTACCCTGGCGTCGGTCCGGAGC
>PYEQ01000022.1 GCA_003017785.1 filamentous cyanobacterium CCP5
AAGCCATCCGGGCTGATCAGCCCCGAAATTCGCTGGCTGTATCGGGGCACGGTTTCCGCCAGCACGATCACCCCGCCAGGCCCTAGCAGCTCAGCTAGAACCTGCAGAATGGCGAGTTTGTCGGGTTCACTGCCGAGGGCGTTGCGGCCCAGGATGCGATCGCAAATCCCGGTGATAGGCACCCCAGATCCGCCTCCTTCGACCTCTACGGTAGTCCCGAGGGCAGCCATTAGTAAGGCGGGGAGATCTCGTAGATCCCCCTGCATAACCAGGGGCCGCGATAGCTCTGGCAGGCTGGCGGCCTGTTCTTCGATTGCCTGCTGGTCCTGGGGGGTAGCCACCCTGGCAAAAACGCCCCCCTCCGGCACCTGCCGCACCGCCTCCCAGGTGAGCAGCCCGGTTTTGGCATTCAAATCCAAAATCCGGTGGTGGCGCTGGGGTGGGGCCAGCCCAAACAGGCGATCGCGCACATAGGCCAGTTGTTCTCCCGCCTGAGACAGGGTGCGCTGGAGCCAGCGGTCCATCGCTAGGTCGTTAGGGGAATGGGTGAGCGCCTCGGAGGTAGCGCCGCCACCATCTACCATGGCCGCCAGCTGAGCCTCCCGCCGCCGAGCCACCTGCAGCCGAATCCGGTCTTCATAGCCCTGGTCTGAGGGCTGGTAGAACACCTGCCCCTGGAGTCCGCTGGGCAAATACTGCTGAGCCACCCAGTGCTCCCGGTAGGAATGGGGATAGAGGTAGCCCTTGCCGTGGCCAAAGCCTTCCTTGTCCCGGTTGGCATCCCGCATCGGGTTCGGCACCTCCCGCTCCCGCTCTTTCTCGACCGCCGAGAGGGCATCGAAAAAGCCCATGGCGCTATTGGATTTAGGGGCCGTCGCCAGGTACAGGGTGGCCTGGGCCAACGGATAGCGGCCCTCCGGCATCCCCACCCGGTCAAAGGCGGCGGCACAGCTAGTGACCACCGTCACCGCATGGGGATCGCCCAACCCCACGTCTTCGCTAGCCAAAATCACCAGCCGCCGAAAAATGTAGCGGGGATCTTCACCGGCATAGACCATGCGGGCCAGCCAGTACAGGGCCGCATCCGGATCGGAGCCCCGCAGACTCTTGATAAAGGCACTAATGGTGTCAAAGTGGGCATCCCCCTCCTTGTCATAGAGCACCGCCCGCTGCTGGATCGATTCTTCCGCTACCGCCAGGGTAATGGCGATGGTACCGTCCGGCTGGGGTGGGGTGGTTTCTACCGCCAGCTCGATCGCATTCAGCAGCGCCCGGGCATCGCCATTGGCTACGTTCACCAGGTGATCGAGGGCCGCCTCGTCAAGGTGAATCGGGCGATCGCCATAGCCCCGCTCAGAATCCTCTAGGGTCTGCTGCACCACCCCCCGCAGATCGGACTCCTCCAGGGGCTTCAGCTGAAAGATTCGGGAGCGGCTGACCAGGGCCTTGTTCACCTCAAAGTAAGGATTTTCCGTGGTGGCCCCGATCAAAATCACCGTGCCATTTTCCACCCAGGGCAGCAGGGCATCCTGCTGGGCCTTGTTGAACCGATGCACCTCATCGATGAACAAAATCGTCTTGCGCTGGTACTGGCCGCGAAACTCCTGGGCAGTGGCGATCGCCTCCCGAATATCCTTTACCCCCGCCAGCACCGCATTAATGGCAATGAAGTGGGCACTGGTGGTGTTGGCAATGATTCGAGCCAGGGTGGTTTTACCCGTACCTGGCGGCCCAAAAAAAATCAGCGAGGATAGCTGATCCGCTTGGATCGCCCGCCGCAGCAATCGCCCCGGCCCCACCACCCCATCCTGGCCGACAAACTCATCGAGGCTGCGGGGCCGCATCCGAGCCGCCAGGGGAGCCTCGCGGTCAATCTGCTGCTGGCGATGATGATCAAACAAATCCATATAAGGATTCTGCCAAACCCTGGGCTTGCTTGCGCTTGGCATAGATACTCTTAAGGTGGCGCTTCACAGTATTGATGGCGATATACAGTTCACGAGCAATCTCCTCATAGCTCCGGTTGGCCTTCCGCAAGACCCACACCTCCGTTTCCCGTTCGGTTAGATTAAATTGTTGCGCTTCAAACAGGGCGGCCATTTTTCTGACTTCGGTCTCATTTTCCAATATCACCATCAGACAGTTTTCTGTCTGGTCGGCCAGCTGAAACCACTGTACTCGAGCCCGAATAGTCCCCTCGCCGGTGGAGATAGTGTCAGAGAGCACAATCGGATGCTCTGGACAGCTATCTTGACTCTCCAGCAGATATTGGCAAAGGGTCCAGATGGGGTCAGGCACCGGGGAGCGGGAATCGCTATTGGGCTGGCTTAGTTGGCGGCAAAGGTCCCGTCCGCGGCGATTCATGTGGAGGAATTGACCGGCAGGGGTCACAATCAAAATGCCATCGGATAAGCCTTCAATCACAGACTGGAGCATGGAAAACCGGGTCGAATCCAATGAAGCATCAGAAGTTACGGAGGGGGCTTCAAATAACGAATGTTCCATTTCCGTTGGGATAATTAAGTTTGCAGGGAATATGAGAACTACGGGGTTCTCTATTGACTCATCGGGCTTCCGGAGCAAAATTCTGCATAGCGACTGCCATCGAGGTTCCCTTCCCCCGTTCGGATCCCGCCACAGCCACCGTCTACCGCCTTAGCCACAGGGCAGAGAAATCCGCTAAAGTAGCGGCACACTCTCAAACAATCAGGCTACGATCCGCAAGCCCCAGCGCCGTCCAGACCATGGCCACCTGGCCGCAGCATCTACCAGCCGAGTCCTGATCATTGTTCGCTCTCGCTAACCTTGCTCCTTATGAAGAAAGTCTTTGTGCTCGATACCAACGTATTGCTCCATGACCCTACAGCAATGCTGCGGTTCGAAGACAACGATGTTGTGCTACCCATTACCGTCATTGAGGAGTTAGACCGCTTCAAAAAACAAGCCGCTGATACGGGGCGCAATGCCCGCCATGTCTCTCGCACCCTTGACGATCTGCGGACCACCGGCTCCCTCACCCAGGGAATTCCCCTCGAAAACGGGGGTACGCTCAAAGTCGCCCTGTGCCATCGGGATACCCTCCAGCATCTCCCCGCCGAATTAGAGGGAGACTCCGGGGATAACGCCATCCTGGCGGTAGCCATGGAGCTGAAGGAACGCTGCGAATGCCCGGTGGCCCTGATCAGCAAAGATACTAACCTGCGCATCAAGGCCGATGCTCTTGGCCTGGTTGCCCAGGACTACGAAACCGATAAGGTCGACATTAGCGAACTGTACACCGGTACCGCTGAACTGATGGTACCGCCGGCAGCCATGGCCCAGCTCTTTGCCGAAGGGCACCTCAGCCTGGAGCATTCCCTATGTCCAAACCAGGCCGTCACCCTCGTCGATGAAACTAAGCCTGCTCACACGGCCCTAGCCTACGTCGAAGGCAGCTCCGGCAAAATTTTGCCCATGGGCAAACTCCCCCATAGCGGGGTATCGCGCATTTTGCCCCGCAACCGCGAACAGCGTTTTGCCCTCGAACTTCTGCTGCAAGATGCCATTTCCCTCGTCACCCTAGTTGGCCGGGCCGGTACGGGTAAAACCCTGCTGGCGATCGCCGCCGGAGTCCAAAAAGTCGCCGACGAAGGGGCCTATACGCGACTGTTAATTGCCCGCCCGATCATCCCCATGGGGCGAGATTTAGGCTACCTGCCCGGCGATCTCCAGGAAAAACTTGACCCCTGGATGCAGCCTCTCTATGACAATTTCGATCTTATTTTTGGCACCCAGGATAGCCGCTCCAAGCCCGAATACTGGCGACGGGGCCACGAAGAAATGATTGAGCACGGCCTGCTCCAGGTAGAGCCTTTAACCTTTATCCGGGGGCGCACCATTCCCAAGCAGTTTTTAATCGTGGATGAAGCTCAAAACCTCACCCCCCATGAGGTCAAAACCATTCTCACTCGAGCCGGAGAGGGCACTAAAATCATCCTGACCGGGGACCCAGAGCAAATTGACAATCCCTACGTTGATGCCGCTAGCAACGGTCTTACCTACGTAACCGAACGATTTAAGGGAGAAGCGATCGCCGGCCATATTACCCTGTGTAAGGGCGAGCGCTCCAACCTAGCAGAACGAGCAGCGATGTTGCTCTAAGTATCTATGCACGGTCGCCATTGATCAGAGGAGGAAAATTTCAAGTATCTGAAAATCCTGATCGACTATCCATGAAGACGTAGGAAGTAATTAGACTCTCAACATTCCAGGGATATGTTATGGACCGATGAGTTCCTAGGACCGCGAGCCCTGAATTTGAAGGCATGATTTACTATTACACTAGCTTTATCAATAGGCATACCCATAGTGCTGCCAATCAAGCTCAGGCCAGCCTGTAACGATTTCCATCTGTCAAATTAGTGCAATTTAGTTTAACAAGATTGATTCGCTTGAGCTTTCTCTGCCGACTTTCCAACACGTTCATCGCCAGAGCTGATTGATAAGGACTGCACCGTCCTACATCTAACCTAAATCTAATCCAAGGGTCGCGTTGTCCCACTTTTACTCCCCCAGATATGTTCTCCCCTTCTCCCTTCGATCGCGCACGTCCTTTTCTGACATGGCAGCGAATTATGGACTGGGCCCAAGAGCATTACCGCTCTCGGACCTTCAACAAAGATGAGCGAATTCCTGCCCGGCCAGGGATCGTTTATCTAGTTGATCGAGGTGCTATCCGCTTAATTAGCGCCGCCCAAACCCAGGGGGCCGTCAAACCAAAAGTCAGTACTTCGGCCCTATCTGAATCTCCCCAAGAAGAAGCCTTTCTCGGTTTTGTGGGAGCGGGTCAACCCTTCGAAATTATTACCCAGTCTCCCTTCGATCTTCGCTGCTTTGCCCATGTCGATCAAACTGAAGTGATCTGGCTCTATTGGAACGACCTTGACAACTGGCCCCATTTTCGTCGAGAAGTGCTCGACGCCTTTCGCTATCAGCATCAGCGCAAGCTACTCTGGCTGGCCACCCTAGGACAGCGACGCACCATTGATCGGCTCCTCGGATTCCTAACGCTCCTCATCGAAGAATTTGGAGCACCCTATGAACACGGATACTACCTGCCTTGGTCTTTAACCCACGCTCAGATCGGCAGTGCCATTGGCTCAACCCGAGTGACAGTAACTCGATTAATGGGCAAATTACGACAGCAAGGACTCATAAAAGTGCATGGAGAAGGATTTATCGCGATTCCATCCCCTTCAAAGCCCAAATCCATCTAAATTTCGACCCCAATCTATCCACCTAAACCACTCAAGAGTAGGTTAAATCTTTCCTTTGGCTATTAGGACAGAACGGTAAAGAGCGCTAATCTCAACCCATCAATTATTTCGGCGACGGCGGAACTTCCGCAGAGGGTTTCAAGGCAGCCGGACGCGCCCCGTTTTTCTCCTTAGTTTGACGCCTGAATTCTAGAGTGCGGTTGGTAAACTGGGGCAAAATTTCATGGGTAAAAGCTTCAGCCGCTTTTGATCGATATCGGTTTGGATTAAAAATAACCGATAGAGTGCGATTGACAATAACCGAATCAATCTTGGTTCGATGTAAGACCCCCATTTGCAGCTCTTTCTCAATCGCCGAATTAGAAACAAAAGCCACCCCCAAGCCAGATTGCACGGCTGTCTTGATAGCTTCAATGGAGTTAAGCTCCATCTCAATTTTTAATCGCCGGGTCTCGATGCCACAGCGCGTTAACACCTGATCAATAACTTTACGAATGGTCGATTGAGAATCTAGAGCAATAAATTTCAGCCTGTATAAATCTTCCCGCTGAATCATAGAACTGCTAGCCAGGGGATGAAACACCGGCATAATTAATGCGAGTTCATCCTCTGAATAGGGAACAATTTCTAGAGAATCTTGTAGTTCAGGAGGTACCTCTCCCCCAATTATGGCTAAATCCACCTGTCCATTCGCTACGCTCCAAGAGGTGCGCCTCGTGGAGTGTACATGGAGCTGGACAGCTACATCAGGGTAGGTCTGCCGAAATAGCCCGATCATACGAGGCAGCAAATACGTACCCGTTGTCTGACTAGCACCCACAATCAGAGTGCCGCCCTGAAGATTTTGCAAATCTTCGATAGCCCGACAGGTTTCTTGGCAAAGGCTGAGAATGCGATCCCCGTAGCTCAGCAATAAATGACCGGCTTCCGTAAGCTGGGCCCGTCTCCCACCTCGATCAAACAGCGGAACATCCAGCTGACGCTCAAGATTCTGCACCTGTAGGCTGACAGCAGGCTGGGAAACGTACAGACTATCAGCCGCCCGCTTGAAACTCCCCTCGGCGGCTATTGCCTTGAGGATGCGTAGCTGATCCAACGTAAAAGGAAGATCTGACATCTGGGCTCAACTCTGCTGATGAAACGATTCCAAGGCACTGGCTATGAAAGATCGCATCATGATACTACCGATAAAGAGAGCCTTATGAACATTTGTTCGCCGAATCTAGCCTCCTACAGGACCACAGGTGATCCGTGTAGACAGCCATTCCTAGGTTACTCGCTCCGGGCCAATGGCCAAAATAGCTTAGATCAAAACCAGCAATTGCTATGAAACGTCAGGTCATTCAGAATTTCCTGAATTTACCCGGCATCACAGGGGTCGCGCTGATGGATGGACGGTCTCGACCATTTTTCTCAGGGATCGAAACTACTTTAGATTCCCAGCAGTGCAACGCTTTAGCTCAAGGGATTCAGCAGGTTATTGACACCACTCCCCCAGATTTTGACACCTTCTGCTTCTGCTTTTCTGGTCGCCAGGCGTTAGTCCACAAGTTGAAACGGGGCGTCACCCTGCTGGTTCTAGCCAGCGAACAACTATCAGTAGAGGATTATGGAGCCGTGTTGCCCCAGCTCAAAACGACCTTGGAAGAAGACCTCAGCAACGCCGTTGCAACTTTCAGATTGATTGCCGGCACGATTACCCATAACAACAGTTCCGCCGGATCGGAGATCGCTTCTCTGTCGCAGATCGCGACCTCGCCAGAGCACCAGATTGTATGTGGAGAAGTCATGGCAGCCCTGAATCAGCTCAGTGATTTTACAAGCCAATATCTGGGCAAGATGATGGTGGTGAATACTTGGAAGTCTTCTCGGATTCAGGCCGATTGGCTAGAGCAGTTCCAGCTTGATAGATCGGCTCATTTCTTACTCAAGGATTCCTCCTTGACAGCCAATAGTGGTCTGACGGCCGAGCAGCACGAGTGGATTAAACAGTGGGTTCGAAGCTTCATCAGCCGCGGCAGTAAGATTATCCGGGATTTTCCTAATTTAGTTACTGACCAAGCTCTCAACGAAAAGCAGCGTAGCCTACTCCTTGATCCGAAGAATTGATCTGCGATCGCGAAAATCTGCGAGCCACTTTCCCGTCGAGATCGATAGTGAGTTCTCCCCCAATCAGTGAAATAAAACCATGGCTAAAACCGTCCGCCTTGAACCTATAGCCCAGCAGAGCGAGATTGAAACCAACGGCAATCTGCTGTCGGTACTTCTTAACAAAGACCTAGATGTCTTAAAGGAGTGCGGGGGCCGTGGCATGTGTGCAACTTGTCATATTTACGTCCAAGAGGGAATGGACTCCCTGACTCCTGTTAACCGTCGAGAACAGCGCACCCTGGAGGTGATCACCTCATGCAGACCCAACTCTCGACTCGCTTGCCAGTCGCGGGTCATTGGGCAGGGGGTGGTGGTTGAGCTACCGCCCGGTATGTACGTCAACTCTCTACAAGACATCGAAGCCCTGATTGGGCGGCGAGCTGAACAAGCACTCCTACACCCGATTACCGGCGAAGTGCTGGTCGAGCAGGATAAGCTAATCACCCGCTCCATGCTGAAGCAGCTAGAGGATACCGCTAGCTTCAAGGTGGGAGAATTCTTTAGCCACAGTAAAGATGCCTAGCAGACTACCGGGCTTTGGGTGAAAGAAGTTAGATTAGGCACATCCCATTCGAAAGCTCACGACTAAAGTGTGGTATCACTGTCTAATCTCTTAACCTTTTTATAGTGTTTGCGCCCATAGCCCTGTATGCAGCCTTTATTTAGGTTAAACCCACGACAACAGCATATTCTCTGGGCAACGGTTCAGAGATATGTCGCGACTGCTGAACCGGTTGGCTCAAGGGTGCTGGTTCAGGAATACAACTTCGACGTAAGTCCTGCCACGGTGCGCAATACGATGGGGTCCCTGGAAAAATCAGGGCTACTCTATCAGCCCCATACCTCAGCTGGTCGAGTACCTTCGGACTTGGGATACCGGCTATACGTCGATCAGCTGATGCAGCCAGCTGCAACCCTCGGAGAGCAGGTTGAAAGCTTGTTGGGGGCTGAGCTGGGTTGGGGGAGCTGGAGTTTTGAAGCTCTCCTCAGGGAAGCGGCTCAGATCCTTTCAAATTTGAGCGGCTATCTCGCTTTGATTACGGTGCCTCAAACTAGCAAGGCTCTGGTTCGTCATCTACAGCTGGTTCAGGTAGATCAGGGACAGGTAGTGATGATTGTGCTATTGGATTCTTTGATCACCCAGTCGGTGGTCGTCAAACTACCCCCCGCAGATGATGACACGACTATCAGCGAAGATACCCTCTCCAGTGAGCTGCAGATTTTATCGAATTTTCTAACTGAGCACCTCCGGGGACAGTCTTTGTCGGAGGTGGCAGCCATTGGCTGGTCTAGCCTGGATTGGGAGTTCCGGCAATATGCCGAGGCGCTGGGCCAGGCAATTGATGATTTGGCTCGTCGCACGGCTGGGCCAACCCCGACTCAGTTGGTGGTCAGTGGTCTAGCGGAAGTGCTCCGTCAACCTGAATTTTCAGATGCCCAGCAGATACAGGCGATCGTGCACCTGCTTGAAGAAGACTCGCCCCAGCTTTGGCCGCTGTTTTTCGAGTCGCCGACGGATGTTGAGGGGCAGCGTGTCAGGGTTTGGATCGGCTCTGAGAACCCGATTGAACCAATGCAGAACTGCGCGCTGGTATCGTCAACCTATGGTCGAAACAGTCTTCCCCTCGGCAGCGTAGGGGTTCTGGGACCGACGCGCATGGTCTATGAAAATGCCGTAGCCATTGTCTCGGCGGCTGCCGATCATCTGTCAGAGGCTCTCAGCTGAACCTGGTGCTGTTCGACTAAAGCTAGGCCATCTGTTCAGTTGAGCTCAACGGCCATTAACGGTGCCAGGACGGAGATTTTAATCTATTCTTGCTAACTGTTTTTTACAGTCAGGGTAGATCTATTGAACCGTCAAGAGCACAGTTTGGCTCGGCTCAACAACAACAACGCGCTGGGCTGAGACGTTGCCAATGATTGTGCCAGCGGCTGCCCCGCCAATGACTTCGCCAGCGCTCACCCCGCCCCCTAGAATGCTGCCTAGCACAGCGCCGCCAGCGGCTCCGATCGCCGCATCCCCAAAAATGGCTCCGGCTGACGTTTCCCGAGGATCTTTAACGTCGTGGAGAACATCGGAGACTGCCTGGAGAGCATAGATGCGATCGCCTGATTCAAAGCCAGTGGCGACATAGCGCAAGCCTCCAGAGACTGGTTCAAATTGCCCCCTGACCACGGTGCCAGCAGGGAGATTAATGCCCCTAAGGCGGACCTCTGAAGCGACCTGCAGGTCATGGGGGAAAACCGTATCCGGGGCTAAGTACAAAGTTTCACCGCCTAAGTTAGCTACCGAAAAAGTAGACGCATTCTGCACAAAAATGGCGGGCTGGGCCTGAACCGGGAGTTCTTTCAGCAGCGCCAGCGGCAGCACCATCAGCGGTAAGGCAGTTAAGATAAGTCGTTTCATGATCGCCTCTCTAGCCTGAAAATGGTAAACGGATGGCTGCAGCCGGACTTTGCTCCGATAGATCTACCTGTCTCCGTTGTAGGGAGCAGAAGTGAAGCATCCGTGGTGATTTCATGAGAATCTGATGAGCTCAAGGACGCCGCTATGAATGATCAAGTTCCGGCTGATTGCGGCGGTTCAAGGATTGGCCGTCCTCTGCCATGGCGCTAACGCTGACGATTGGCTCAGAACCCCTGGCAATTTGCCGTCTTCCGGCGTCGCCCCCGCTGCCTTCATGGATCGGCAACCATGGGTTGCGATCAGCCACCTGGACCGCCGATGAGCTGTCTGTTGTCTGTGGAGCTGCACAGGTACCGAAAGATGTGATTGCCGAGGAGGGCTGGCGTAGCCTCCAAGTGGAGGGCCCGCTAGACTTTAGCCTGACCGGAATTCTGCTGGCGATCGCGGCGCCCCTGGCGGCGGCTAATATTAGCCTATTTGCCCTCTCCACCTTTGACACTGACTATGTGCTGGTTAAGGAGGCCGATCTAAATGCAGCTGTTTCGGCCCTAAAACGGGCAGGACACCAGATCCACTAATTGCCTGGGCTGGAGTAGCCGGTTGATACCCACAACACAGACGTAAAAAGTCCAGCCTCCGGAGAGGTATGGTGATTCGCTGTTCCTACCGGAATCGCCGCCATTTTGCCCCAACAACGTGAGATCCTGGACAGGTAGGCAACCTCCGAGGCTCACCGTGAAGGCGATTACACTGCTCGGTTCAACCGGCTCTATCGGCACTCAGACCCTAGATATCGTGCAAACCCATCCAGACCAGTTTCGGCTGGTGGGCATCGCAGCCAGAAATAATGTTGAACTCCTGGCCCAGCAGGTGCGACAGTTTTCTCCAGAAATCGTCGCCATCTGTAATCCAGACCGTCTGGAGGCGTTCCAGCAGGCGATCGCCGATGTTGATCCGCAGCCTCAAGTCTTAGCCGGAGAAGAGGGGGTCGTCGAAGTTGCCCGCTATGGCGACGCTGAAGCCGTCGTCACCGGCATCGTGGGCTGTGCGGGCCTGTTGCCAACCCTGGCGGCGATCGAAGCGGGTAAAGACATTGCCTTGGCCAACAAAGAAACCCTGATTGCCGGTGGCCCCGTGGTACTGCCCCTGGTCGAAAAGCACGGGGTCAAACTGCTACCCGCCGATTCAGAGCATTCGGCAATTTTTCAATGCCTCCAGGGAGTGCCAGCGGGAGGACTGCGACGAATTTTGCTGACTGCCTCGGGAGGCGCTTTTCGGGACTGGCCAGTTGAAAAACTACCGGAAGTGACCGTGGCCGACGCCCTCAAACATCCCAACTGGTCCATGGGCCGCAAGATCACCGTCGATTCTGCCACCCTGATGAACAAAGGACTGGAGGTGATCGAAGCCCACTATCTATTCGACATGGACTACGACCAGATTGATATCGTTATCCATCCCCAGAGCATTATCCACTCCCTGATCGAGCTCCAAGATACCTCAATGCTGGCGCAGCTGGGCTGGCCTGACATGCGGCTCCCATTGCTCTATGCCATGTCCTGGCCCGATCGCATCCATACCGACTGGGAGCCCCTCGACCTGGTTAAAGCCGGCAGTCTTACTTTCCGCGCCCCCGACCATGCCAAGTATCCCTGCATGGACCTGGCCTATGCCGCTGGTCGGGCCGGAGGCACCATGACCGCCGTCCTCAACGCCGCCAATGAGCAGGCAGTGGCTTTGTTCTTGGAGGAAAAAATTGGCTACCTAGACATTGCTTCGATGATCGAGCAGGTGTGCGATCGCCACCGCGCCGACCTGATTGCGGCCCCCACCCTAGAGGATATTCTGCAGGTAGATACCTGGGCCCGGGCCGCTGTAGTTGAAGCCAGTGAGATCTCCCAGCAAACCGTGGTATCTCTGGGGTAGGACGGCTCCGGGATAATTGCCACAGTATCGAGCCTAGCGGCCCCCCGAGGGAGGAGAGTATGGAGATCGTGATCGTCATTGGCGCAGCAGTCGTTGCCTTTCTGGTGTTTGGCTGGCTGCTGAAAGTGGTCAAAACCACCCTCAAAACGGCCCTGACCGTGGCGTTTATTTTGCTGGCGCTACAGCTGCTATTCGGCATCGGTCCCGATGCCCTTTGGGAACAGATTCAGCAGTGGATCTCTCCGGACTGATGGCGATTCCGGCCCTAGAGCCTTCCCTGGGACTCGCTCCATAGGACTTCTGCTAAACCCTGGGAAAGCGATGAAGAGCGATCGTATTCTCCCTTAAGGATCTCTCCACCTACTAGCTATCAGTAGCCCATCGCCCAGTAAATACCTTCTGGGCAGGACCCGTCATCAGTACGCGGTTATCGGTTGCCCACTGGATTTCCAGCGAACCACCCGGCAGTTCTACCGTGGCGTGGCGATCGCATTTTCCATTTAAGACCCCTGCCACCAGGGAGGCGCAAGCGCCGGTTCCACAGGCCAGGGTAATCCCAGCGCCCCGCTCCCAGACCCGCATCTTCAGATAGTCAGGCCGCACCACCTGGATAAATTCGGTGTTGATGCGCTTGGGAAAAACCGACTGGTGCTCAAACTGGGGACCCAACTCGGCCAGGGGAATGGTCGCCACATCCTCTACGAAAGTAATGCAGTGGGGATTGCCCATGCTGACGCAGGTAACCTGCCAGCTTTGATCCGCCACCACGACCGGCTGGTTCACGACTTTGTCAGTCGCCGCCGCCAGGGTAGTTGGAATCTGCCCGGCCAGTAAAATCGGTTCGCCCATATCCACTTTGACCTGGCCGTCGGCCTGGAGCTGCGGCGCAATCAGCCCCCCTAAGGTATGAATTTTGTAGGTGTGAGGCAGGGCCACTGCCCCCCTGTCAGCCCCTTCGAGTTCTGCTAAAAACTTGGCCAGGCAGCGGATACCATTGCCGCACATCTCCGGTTCTGAACCGTCGGAGTTGAAAATCCGCATAGTGTAGTCTGCTCCGTTCTGGCCAGGCAGGGCAAAAATTACGCCATCGGCACCAATGCCAAAGTTGCGATCGCACCAGGCGATCGCCTGCTCCTGACTCAGCACCGGGTCCGCCTGATGGCGGTTATCGATCAAAATGAAATCGTTGCCCAGGCCGTGATATTTAGTAAACTGCAAAGTCATAGGTGTTCTAGAGGGTTCAATATCCATTTTAGATAGCCCGATGCCGCCGTCCCCACAGCCCAGCCTGGCGGTGGCATCGGAGAAGGTCAGGGTCTGAACATTGGACCCAGAACTGCCGAGGCTGCGGCATCTGCCCCTATTTTCGGGCATATTTTGAAAGCATACCTTTGAAATGGCACTACGCCTGCATAAACTATGGGACAAGAATTTGAACCAGGCCTGCCCAGTGCCCGTCAGATTCAAACTTTGATTCGCAGCCAGCAGTCTGTGGAAGTTAAATTGATGACCGGCGATGTGCTCCAGGGCCAAATTCGCTGGCAGGATCCGAACTGTATCAAGCTGCAGGCTGAAGGGTCAGACATTCAGGTGTGGAACCACGCCATAGCCTATGTCAAAGTCCAATCCTAGGCCTGGAAACTTAACAGAATCCTTGGGAAATAGACCCCCTAAGGCAGTTTTTTTGTGATTTTGTGAATCCGGGATTTAAGTAGTTTAAAACGGGTTGATCTGAATGTGTGTGTTTGCAAAACCGGTGGGCATTATAGGCCCAAGGCACACGATTAGATAACGCTTTTAGCTGACCAACTTTAACTGTTGTCCCCCCGGGATTCCTACGGAGCAAATATAGATGAGTATTGAAACTATCGTTGAACAAGCCCTCCAAGACGGCTACTTGACCCCGGCCATGGAAGCAGAGGTCGGTCGTATTTGCGATACCGCCGCCGAGCTATCGATTGAAGAATACATGGCCCTAGACCGCTTGATGGGCGCCTTGCTAACCGGTGAGGTCGTTGCCGTACCTCGCAAGCAGTTCATCAACGTGATGGAAGAGTTAGTGTTAACCGAAGCGATCGCCCGGGTCGCCGAAACTGAGTCCAGCACGGGGGCCACCCTCGATCTGGGAGATATTGCGGCCTATGCCTTGAACCGTCTGCCTCCCCTGTATGCCACCACCGAGGAAGGGGCCAGCTACCAGCGTGATAAGGCTCGCGAAGAACTATCTGCCATGATTGCTGAGCAGGTGAACGAAGCCGTTGCCCGCAATCTAGATCAGCCTGACTTTTACCCTGAACGGCAATCCATTAAGAAGTCCCCGACTAGCGACGATGTGCTCAGCCAGGTGGGCGCCCTGCTCAAAGACTATGCCCATAAGTTTGAGCTCGTGCCCCAGGGCAAATAGCCAATAGATCAAAACCCTTCTAAACTTAGGAATTACGCAGCCTGGGACTGGTTCTCAGGCTGTTTTCGTTGGGCCCCTTAGCGATGGCGAAACGCCTCAATCGCACTGTCCAGGGTAAAAAAGACCCGATCTGACCCGATTTTCTCTAAGAGCTGAGAGCCCCTGAGCTGAGCATAGAGATCTTGCTTGACCCTTGCCAGCCCAAAGGTGATGCCCTTGGCTGCCAGGTCGTCGTGAAACTCACTCAGCATATCGGCGGCGGTAATATCTACTTCCGGAATCGCCTCGGTGTTGAGTACGAACCACTCTACCGGAGTCGATTCTCGGCGAATAGCCGCCAGGGCCCGCCGTTTGAAGGCTTCCACGTTGGCGAAAAACAAGGGGGCATCGTAACGGTAGAGCACCAGCCCCGGGATCGTGGTTGCCCCCGGCCAATCGGCAACGTCATGGAGTCCAGGGATATCGGGGACCTGGCCCATGATAGCGCTGTGGGGTCTAGAAATGCGGGCGACCATCTCAATCACAGATAGGCTCACAGCAATCCCTACCCCCACCAGCAAATCCGTCGCCAACACCCCAACAGTCGTAACCAATGCCAGGACAAACTCGCTGCTGCGAAATCGCTTCAGGCGGATAAACTCAGAAATTTCGATCAGCTTGGTGGCCGCATAGATAACGATCGCTCCCAGGGCTGTGATCGGAAACAAAGCCAGCACCGGCCGCAAGAACAGCAGCACGATCAGCAGTACCATTAGGGCCACCAGGGAAAAGAGCTGGCTTTTGTTGCCCAGGGCATCGCCAATCACCGTGCGGCTACCGCTGCTGCTGATAGGAAATCCCTGAAACAGCCCTGCCCCCAGATTGGACATGCCTAGGGCCAGCAGTTCTTGGTTGGCATCGATGGTGTAATGGTTGCGATAGGCAAAGGCGCGGGCCGTTAATACGTTATCAGAGTAGCCAACCATGGTAATACCAACGGCGGCGGGCACCAAATTGAGCACTTCCTGCCAGGATACTAGGGGCAGCGCTGGAGAGGGTAATGCGGCGGAAATGACCCCCACCACGGCTACCCCCTGCTGGTCTAGATCAAACATCCAGACCGCTGCCGTTGCCAACAGCACCGCCAGCAGAGGCGCAGGCGCGGTGGGAAACCGAGCCTGCACAGCAAACAGAAATACCAGCACAAATCCGGCCAGCACCAGGGTCGGAATGTGAATCTGATTGAGCTGACTGACAAATCCCCACACCTCTGCCAAAATCGACTCTGCTTCAATGTCAATGCCACTGACCTTGCTCAGCTGACCCACAATCATGATTACCGCCACGCCGGTCATATAGCCCACCAGGATCGGCTTTGATAGCAGGTCGGCCAGAAACCCGAGCCGAGTCCCATACCCGATCAAGCAAACCAGGCCCATAATCCCGGCTAGCAGAGCTGCTAGGGCGGCGTAGCTGCTGCCTGAGGAGGCAGCCAGGGGGGCGATGGTTGCCGCCGTCATGACCGCCGTGGTGGATTCAGGTCCAACGGACAGCTGTCGCGAAGACCCCAACAGGGTGTAGATAATCATCGGTGGCATAATCGCCCAGAGCCCAGCCACCGGATTAACTCCGGCCAGCTCTCCATAGGCCATGCACTGGGGAATTAGATAGGCAGCCACGGTAATACCGGCTAGCAGGTCGCCCTGCAGCCAGGTGGGTGAATAGTGACTTAGCCGGTTCAGTCCTGGCAAGACTGAACTGACCCAGGAGGGCTTAGATGAATGGGACAACAGCTTACCGGCTCAAAATTAGGCGATCGCCAGCCATTTTAGCGGCAAAGGTATTCATATCAATTCATTTCCTTGGAGCCGATGGGCGTATATTCCCCATGTAATATCCCCTGGCCCAATGGATAGACTAGGAGATAGAAACAAAAGCCGTTAATGGCTTTTGTGGTTAACCTGAAAATCCTACGCAGTCTGCCCTTGGGGGCCTTGAGTGACAAAACCCATAGCCCTGACCGACGATAATCCTAGCCCCCTTAGAAGGCATAGCCGACTGCTGAATTCTCATCTATGGCGTAATGGCCGCATCCTATCCTTTACCTACCAATGAAAACCAGCGGCTTGCCGCCCTGCACGAGTATGGAGTGTTGGACACGGATGCAGAACCAGCGTTCGACGGGCTGACGGATCTGGCTGCCTATATTTGCCAAACTCCGATTGCGCTAATCAGCCTGATCGATTCCCAGCGGCAGTGGTTCAAGGCGAAGGTAGGTCTCGATCTTTCAGAAACCCCCCGAGATCAAAGCTTTTGCACCTACACAGTGTGTCAGCCAGGCACGCTGATTGTCCCAGATGCCCGCCAGGATCAGCGCTTCGCCAACAATCCCCTCGTGATCTCTGAACCCCATATTTGCTTTTACGCAGGGACGCCCCTGATAACCCCTGAGGGCTATGCGATTGGAACGCTATGTGTAATTGATGCAGTGCCCCGGGTCTTAAGCCAGAAGCAGCAAGAATCTCTCGAGACTCTGGCCCAGCAGGTGGTAGACCAGTTGGAGCTGCGTCAGGCAGTTTCAGCCCTTCAAGAGGCTGTACGGGAAAAAAAACGCACTGGTCAAGCTCTTGAAAACGCCGTTGAAGGCATTTCCCAACTCGATGGCGAAGGCCGTTATGTCACGGTCAATCCGGCCTATGGGGAGATGGTGGGCTACAGTCTAGGGGAGATGGTGGGCCTGGACTGGCGGCAAACCGTTCACCCAGAGGATATCGCGGATGTAGAAACCGCCTACCAGCAGATGCTGCAGGTAGGAAAAGCCGAAGCCGAGGTGCGGGGTGTTCGCAAAGACGGTTCGCTGTTCTACAAACAGGTAGTTTTGGTCCAGGTCCGGGATACCCTGCCAGGCCAGGCTCTACACTACTGCTTCATGAAGGACATCACCTCTCGCAAACAGGCGGAGGCCGACCTCAAGCGAGCCTACGATGATTTAGAACGGCAGGTGGCGGAACGAACGGCGGCTCTGACCCAGGCCAATCAGCTGCTCCAGCAGGAGGTGATCAGACGCCAGCAGAATGAACGAACCCTGCAGCGGCAGGCCCAGCGGGAGCGGCTGATGGGGGAGATTGCCCAGCGCATACGACAGTCCCTTAACCTGGACGACATCCTGCAAACTACTGTCCAAGAGGTCCGCCAGTTTTTAGCGGTTGATCGGGTATTTATTTATCGCTTCGATGCCAATTGGAGCGGAGTGGTGGCGTTTGAGGTGGTTAAAGCCCCCTGGATATCCACCCTAGGTCGACGCCTAATCGATCCTTGCTTTGCTGAGCAATATACAGAACGGTATCAGCAGGGGCGAATCCATGGGATGGACAACATCGAAACGGCCGGTCTCAGCGATTGCTATGTCGAGTTCCTGGAATCGCTACAGGTCAAAGCCAACCTGGTTGTACCCATTTTGCAGGGGGAAACGCTGTGGGGGTTGCTGATTGCCCATCAGTGCAGCCGACCCCGCTGCTGGCGATCGCTGGAAATCGATCTGATGCAGCAGCTGTCAACCCAGGTGGCGATCGCCATTCAGCAGGCCAATTTGTATCAGCAGTTAACGGCGGCTAATCAAGAGCTCCAGCGTTTAGCCGTTCTAGACGGACTGACCCAAGTGGGGAACCGCCGCTGTTTTGATGACTACTTAGAAGCAGAATGGCAGCGAGCCCGCCGGGAGCAGCTGCCCCTGGCCTTGGTTCTCTGCGACATTGACTTTTTCAAAGCCTATAACGACGCCTACGGTCATCAGCAGGGAGATACCTGCCTACGCCAGATCGCTCAGGCAATCCAGGACGCCATTGAGCGCCCCGCCGATGTGGTGGCCCGCTACGGAGGAGAGGAATTTGCGGTGGTGCTGCCCAACACCCGCCGCACG
>PYEQ01000431.1 GCA_003017785.1 filamentous cyanobacterium CCP5
TGTCAGGGGTATCTGATAAATCCATATCCCCGATTATCACCCCTCGGGTGCCATGGCCGACGGAACGGTGTGGGTTAAGGCCAACGGCTTCCATCGTCTGAAATTTCCCCCCAACAGCATGGTCAGCGGCACACTTGGGACAGAGGCTGGGTTTCTCGATTAGCAAAAAAATCCATCACCCCTGGAATCACCTGATTCAAGTTACCGGCTCCCAGGAATATCACCAGATCCCCTGGCTCCAGTAGCTCCGTCAGGGTCTGCTGAACCTCTTGCAGGGTGGCGCTGTACTGAGTGCTGGGATTGTATTGGGCGATCGCCTTGGCCATCCGCTTGCCTGAAATTTCAAAGGCGTTCTCCTCCCCGGCGGCGTAGATATCCGTGACCAGGACCTGATCGGCATCCTCAAAGGCATCGGCAAAATCCGCCATCATCGCAGCCGCGCGACTGTAGCGATGGGGCTGAAAAACGGCCACCACTCGCTTAATCGGCTCCTCGGAAGCGTGGGCCTGCAGCTTGAGGCGCGCCGCCGATAGGGTGGCCCGAATTTCACTAGGGTGGTGGGCGTAGTCATCGATAAACCGAATGCCGCCGTGGAAGCCCCGCAGCTCAAATCGCCGTCGAGCTCCCTGAAAGTGCACCAGCGCTTGGGCAATTTGGTCAAAGGTGAGGCCCACCTCTCGCCCCAGGGCCACAGCGGCCAGGGCGTTGCTGAGATTGTGCTGTCCGAGTATGCTCAACCGCAACTGGCCCAGGGGCTGCCCCCGTTCCCAAACCGTGGCAGTGGTACCCCCGGCGGAGTAGCAAATATCATCGGCGACATAGTCGGCCTCCGACTCCGGGTGGAGACTATAGGTGATATCGGGGCGCAGCTGATTCCGCACCGTTGCGCAGTCAATACAGCCAATTAGCCGCTGACACTGGTCGGAGAAGGTATGGAAAATGTCAACGACGTCTTCCAGGCTTTGATAGTGGTCGGTGTGGTCAAGTTCGATATTGGTGACAATGCCAAACTGAGCCGAGAGCTTAGCCAGGGAACCATCGGATTCATCGGCTTCGGCGACCAAGTGAGGCCCCTGACCTACCCGGGCATTGCCCTCCCAGGCTCCCACTTCACCACCCACAACAATGGTTGGATCGAGACCGCACTCCAGCAGCAGAAACCCAATCATGCTGCTGGTCGTGGTTTTACCGTGGGTGCCGGCTACTGCGATCGCAGCATAATCTCGAATTAGCGCGGCTAGCAAATCAGACCGATGAAAAATCGGGCAGCCCAGTTCCAACGCCGCTCGATACTCCGGATTACTGGTGGTGATGGCCGTTGAGCAAACCACCTGGGGCAGTTGTCCTGCCTGGACCGTGGGAGATTGGAAAAAATGTAGGTTAGCCGCTTCCTGATGCCAAAAAATTTTCGCCCCTGCATCCTGAAGTCGCTGGGTGATGTGAGTCAGCCGCAAATCCGATCCGGATACCGGCAGCTGTCGCCGGGTCAAAATGTACGCCAGAGCAGACATCCCAATGCCACCGACACCGATGAAATGGAAAGGCCTACCGCCAAAATCCACGGAATTTGGCATATTTCACTCCTCGAATCACCACACCACACCATATATCAGGCGTAATCATATCAAGAATTGCTCGAATGGCCTATATCTGTGCAGCTGACGGGGCAACTCGGGGCCCAGCTAGTGACGATTAGGCCACCGTCAGCGGTACTGTCAGTGGCCGTTGGCTGGGAGTTCGCCCTGGAGGGTTGCCCTGGAGGGTCGCCTTGGGAGAGAAAATTGGCGCAGAAAATCAACGATTGCATTGACTGGAAAATCCCTGAGAGTGCAAAGATCCAGAATTATCCCATCAAAGAAAAATAACCTCGAAGCTGCCAAATATTCCCATAGACTTAGATAAATAGTTGCCCCTATAAAGGTGTACGGCCTTTGCGATATGATAATCACGGCCAAGTAAGAATACTTACCTAGTCTGAGGAATACAGAGGGTTAAACGCAGTGATTAGAGTAGCCATTAACGGATTTGGACGGATCGGGCGGAATTTTCTACGCTGCTGGCTGACACGGGAGAACAGCCAGCTCGATCTAGTCGCCATCAATGACACATCCGATCCCAAGACCAATTCCCACCTGCTTCGCTATGATTCCATGCTGGGCCGTTTGACGGATGACATCCGTCCCGGCGAGGACAGCATTATCGTCAACGGCAAGACCATTAAATGCTGCTCTGATCGCAATCCCAATAACCTGCCATGGAAGGCTTGGGATATCGATCTGGTGATTGAGTCAACCGGTGTCTTCCGGAGCGCCGAGGGGGCCTCCCGCCACATCGAAGCCGGAGCCAAGAAAGTGCTGATTACTGCTCCCGGTAAGGGCAGCAACATCGGCACCTACGTCATGGGGGTAAACCATGAAGAATATAGTCACGACTCGTTTGATGTGATCAGCAATGCCAGCTGTACTACTAACTGTCTGGCTCCAGTGGTAAAGGTCCTCAACGACAACTTTGGCATCGTTAAAGGCACCATGACCACGACCCACAGCTACACCGGCGACCAGCGGCTACTGGATGCTAGCCACCGCGACCTGCGGCGGGCTCGGGCAGCGGCACTGAACATCGTCCCCACCACCACGGGAGCCGCTGAGGCCGTGGCGTTGGTGATCCCGGCGATGAAGGGCAAGCTCAACGGCATCGCCCTGCGGGTACCCACTCCTAACGTGTCCGTGGTGGATCTAGTCGCTCAAATCGAGAAGCCGGCGATCGCTGAGCAGGTCAACGAAACCCTCAAGGCCGCTGCGGAAGGCCCGATGAAAGGCATCCTAGGCTACACCGAAGAGCCCCTGGTGTCGATCGACTACCGCAAGACCGATGATTCTTCCATCGTGGACTCTAGCCTGACTATGGTCATGGGCGGCGATATGCTCAAAGTCGTAGCCTGGTATGACAATGAGTGGGGCTATAGCCAGCGGGTTGTTGACCTGGCTGAGCTAGTGGCTCAGAAATGGGCGTAGGCTAGGCTGATAGCCATCCATCTAATCTGGGAAGGGGCACGGTCATACTGTGCCCCTTCGTTGTTTTTAGCGATCACCGATATTCCTGGCCTTCTCAAACTGCGATACCTGTGGCCTAATGAAGGCGTTGGGCAATAGGCAGTCATGGCAGATCTGAGCGGGAAAGTCGCTTTAGTCACCGGTGCAACCCGGGGTTTGGGCAAGGGGATTGCGATCGGGTTAGGGGAAGCCGGAGCTACCGTTTACATCACGGGCCGCACCACAGCCGATTCGAAGGAGCAGCCTGCTCCCGGCACCCTAGAGAAGACGGCGGCAGCCGTTAACGCGGCTGGTGGCAAGTGCATCCCCGTACAGGTTGACCATGCCAACGACGCCCAGGTCGAAACATTATTTGAGCGCATCACTACGGAACAAAACGGCCAGCTAGATGTGCTAGTGAACAATGCCTATGCCGGGGTGCAGGCCCTCAAAGACGCCTACGGTGAACCCTTTTGGAAACATAGCCCTGCCCTGTGGGACGCAGGCAACAACGTAGGGTTGCGCAGCCACTACGTCGCCAGCATCCACGCCGCCCGCCTGATGACCCCCAGAAAGCAGGGGCTGATCTGCACCATTTCTTCCTGGGGAGGGCTGGCTTATATTTTTGGCGCCGCCTACGGCAGCGGCAAAGCCGCCAACGATCGCCTCGCTGCCGATATGGCCGTGGAACTAAAGCCCTTTAACGTGGCTTCGATCTCCCTCTGGCCAGGGATTGTGGCCACGGAGCTGATGAGCGAGTTTTTTGCCGAGTCCACGGACAACCCGGTGGGAGATGGCTACAATCTGGAGTCGCCCCTGCTTACCGGGCGGGCGATCGCCGCTCTGGCCGCTGACCCCAATGTCATGGGCTGGAGCGGCAAAATGCAAATTGTGGCAGAACTGGCCGAGCGCTATGGGCTGCAAGATGAAGATGGGACTCGACCGGCTTCCCTGCGATCGCTGCGGTTCGCGTTGCCGCTGGGAGTTCCCGCTCTCAGGCCCTACGCCCATTGGATTCCGAATTTCAAAATTCCCTGGTGGCTGCTGGTGACAACGACCCTAGCCGCCCCTAAAATCTAAGGTCCCAAAGGCCCCAATCAAATAAAGCTACACGGAAACCGGAGCCGTAGGCTGGCTTAAATCCAAGGTTTGCCAGGGTTTGCCATCGGTGGCCATTTCTTCAATCAGGCTGGCCAGACGCAGGGCTTTGAGGGCCTGTTCGCCCCCCACCGACGGCTGCTCTCCGCCCCGTACGCAGCTAACAAAGTGTTCTAGTTCAGCATGGAGGGGCTCGATATTGCTCGTGTAGACCTTCTCAATTAACCCGTCCTGGCGATAGAGTACCTGGCCGTAGTCGGTGAAACTGTTAGCCGTGGTCTGCCGGTGGATCAGGAT
>PYEQ01000432.1 GCA_003017785.1 filamentous cyanobacterium CCP5
CAGCAGCCGGGGGAGTTGAGCCAAGTCCAGCAGATAGTTGATGCCCCAGACGAGGATTTCTCCGCCAAAGAGAATTTGCAGCCAGAGAATGTCATCTACCACTGTCAGTCCTTCATAGAGTTGCCACAGCCGGTACGGTACATACAGATAGGGCACCATCACCCACACCACAGTCTGGTAGCGGCGCAGGGTGAGAAATTCACTGAGCACCTGCACCGCCAGCATGACGAAATAGGCAATCAGGACCCACACGACTGCTGATCGCTCAGCGGTGATCGCCCAGATCAGGGCTCCCAGGGGTGGCACAATCCCCAGCACCTGCACGGAACCGAACCAATATTTGAACCAGCCGGGCAGGGGCTTGGGCAACTCAAACGGCTGGGCGGCGTCCCAGGCACGAGCGGTGACTACCAAAAAGCCGGTGGCAATGCCGAGGAACAGCCCGTTTTCAACCAGCAGTCGCAGTCCCCAATCCATCAGACTCTGGCGGCGACGGGGTCAGACTGCCAACCCAGTTCGCGGGCTTTTTGACGGGCCTGCTGGGGTACGTCGTTCTCTACGAAGTGCTTGTGCAAAATCTGGACGCTGAGCATGTGGTTAATCACCGCGTCTAGCTGCACCCGCCGGGAAACGGGGGTGTCGTCGCTCTGGTGCTGCTGGAAAATAGCGTGGACGCCATCGGGGTCGAGCAGTCCGGCGTTGTTCACGGCAGCGCTCGACAGGTAGGCGTCCGCCAGCTCCAGCATCGCCCGTTCCTTCACCGGGTCGGTGTGGGCCGGGGGAGCCATGAAGGCGAACTTCTGCCGCTCATAGAGCACCTTGGGCAGGATGTCCTTCATGGTTTCCCGCAGGATGTACTTGTCTTTGTGATCGCGAATCCGCAAATTCGGCGGCAGGGTGACGGCGTATTCCACCAGGGGGTGATCCAGAAACGCCGGTCGGGCCTCCATGGAGTTGGCCATGTCCACGCGATCGCCCGCCCAGCCCAGCACCTGGGACTCGAACTGGGTCTTGGCCCAGATGTACTGCACCTTATCCAGGGGATGCCGTCCCCGGATCTGGCTGACATCCAGGGCGTCGGCGATCGCTTGGCCGGGAGAATAACCCTGCATGGCCTGGCGGTGGCGGGGGTGCAGCAGGCCGCTGGTGTGATCGGAGGCTGCCAGCCAGGACTGGAGACAGCTCGGGGTAAAGCCCACCAGCTCCGTCAGAGCCGGGTCGTCCAGGGTGTTTTCCGCCAGCAAATTCCCTTTGAATAGGCGATTACTTTCTGCCAGCCAGTCCTCTAGCTCTGCCCGCTCCTCCGGGGTGGCCGAGTCCATGCCGTGGAGAATCATGTCGAGCCGGAGCTGGGGGTAGCCCGCAAACAGCTCGTCGGAGCCTTCCCCGGTGATCACCACCTTGTAGCCACTGCGCTGAACGTGTTCGCTCATCAGCAGCTTGGCCACGGTGAAGGTGTTGTAGATGCTGCGCTCCGTGTGCCAGAGGGTGCGCTCAAAATGGTCGTAGAGCTGGGGACCCTGCACGGTAAGAATGTCCTGGTCGGCCCCCACGGCGGCGGCCATTTCGCGAGCGATCGCGGTTTCGTCATAGTCCCCGTCGTCAAAGCCAATGGTGAAGGCTTTAATCGGCGACTGCTGGCAGGCAGCGGCGATTCCCAGAATCGAGCAGGAGTCGATGCCCCCAGACAGGTAGCAGGCCACCGGCACATCCGCTTCGAGCCGCTGCTGAATGGCGTCAATAAAGTAGGCCCGCAGTTCTTCGATGTATTCCTCGTCGCTGCGGCGCGGCCCCCGTTCTCCCTGAAGGGGAAAGTTCAAGTCCCAATATTGCTCGGTGCGTACCCGCAGTTCCCCCTGGGGTCGGTCAATCATCACCCGTTGTCCGGGCTGCACCGCATGAATCCCTTCGAAGCAGGTGGTACCGGGCACCATGGTCTGCATCAGCTGGTGGTACAGCCCTGCCGAAGAAAACTTGCGCTGCACCGCCGGATGGGCCAACAGCACCTTGATTTCCGAGCCAAAGACAATTTCCTCGCCGGTATTCGTCCAGTAGAGGGGCTTGACGCCAAAGCGATCGCGCACCAGATGCAGCCGATCTTGGGCCCGCTCGTACAGGGCAAAGGCAAATTCTCCCCGCAGGTGGGGAAGGGCGCACTCCAGCCCCATGTGCTCCGTCAGGTGCAGCACCAGTTCCGTGTCGCTCTTGGTGCGAAACCGGTAGCCGCGGGAGGTGAGGTCGGCCCGGATCCGCTTGTAGTCGTAAAATTCGCCGTTGTGGGCAATCAAGAACTGGTTGTCGGCGGAGACAAATGGCTGTCTGGCCCGGTTTTCGTTCAGGTCAATAATCGAAAGGCGGGCATGGGCAAAGCCCACCCCGCGATCGCCGATGATTTTCGTGCCAAACCCGTCTGGCCCTCGGTGATACTGAATTGCCGCCATTCCCACCAGAGTCTCTGGATCGATGGGCCGGGCTGAGTCGCGCTGCAGGATGCCGGCAATTCCGCACATGGGACGTTTCCTCCAAACCAAAACCGAGGGCGTGAGCAGCTATGCTAGCCTTTAATGTTTTTTTTACCGGCAAGGTGCAGAAAGATTTTAAGAAAGCAGCAATCGTTCCCAGAAATCGCCCTTTATCAGGCGAAGCAGAACTGCTTCAGCACCTGTTCTAAGGCATCAATGGTGTAAGGCTTGCACAGGTAGCCACTAAACCCTGCCTCGGAAATGGCTCGTTTTTCTTGGGCAGAAGCTAAGGCAGTGACCGCAACCACAGGAACATTGATCGCAAACTGATACATCGAACGAAGGCGCTCAAGCACGCTAAACCCGTCCATGTCTGGCAGAACAATGTCCAGCAGCACCAGATCGATATGGTGACGAATCTGAGAAAAGGTTTCATCAGCTGAAGCCGCCAGGAGGACTCGATAGCCCTGCTGCTCCGCCACAAAAGAAGCCAGCTGAAGATTGTCTTGATTGTCATCCACAATCAGAACGGTGCGGACACTCGATGGGGAGTGGGGGGGTAAAGCAGCTGACTTTCCACTATCCGCACCCACTGCAAGGGTTGGAGCGGTAGGATTGACAGAAAGATCCATAATCGAAAAGTCTCTGAAGAAAGGGATGGCTCAACTTCGAGGCGGTTCTTTCTGTGAAATGGCGACAAATCGGAACCGGCCCGCGTGAGCAACCAGCCTGATAAATCGCAGCCTTGGATGGTGCTAGCGATCGCATGCAGGGTAGCAAGCCCACTTATCCTCTGAAATACTTTAGCTTATCTTTAGATTCTTTGCAGATTGGAAATGAAACTTAAAGGCTAGATCGCCTAAACCGGATGATATATAAGCAACTTAGCGGTTTACGGTTAGGCAATTCAAGCGTCTGTGATAAAGCGTAAGGAAGACGACATCCTTCTTAAGATTAGGCTCTCCTTAAAATTGGAGTATTGTTTTCCGGAATCTTGGTATGGCACCACCTCCCCATCACGGCTGGCAGTTTTGGATTGATCGGGGCGGTACCTTCACCGACATCGTAGCGCAGCCCCCCCAGGGTGATCTGATTGTCCACAAGCTGCTGTCCGAGAACCCTCAACGCTACCGCGATGCCCCCCTTCAAGGCATTCGGGATATTTTGGGACTGGCAGCGACCGAGCCAATTCCAGCAGATCAGATCACCGCTATCAAAATGGGCACGACGGTGGCCACCAATGCGCTGTTGGAGCGGCGCGGCGACCCCACTCTATTGGTTATCACCGCTGGCTTCGAAGACGCCCTCCGGATCGGCTACCAGAACCGCCCCGACATCTTCGCCCGCCACATTCAGCTGCCGGAAATGCTCTACAGCCGGGTGCTGGGGGTGCAAGAGCGGCTCAGCGCCACGGGCGAAGTGCTGCAAGCGCTGACGGAAGCCGAATCCGAGGGCATTCTTCAGGCCCTCCAGCAGGCTCGAAAGGATGGTCTGAGGGCCTGCGCGATCGCCCTGATGCACGGCTATCGCTACCCCCAGCATGAGAAAACCATCGCCGACCTGGCCCGCCAAGCCGGATTTTCCCAGATATCGGTATCTCACCAGGTCAGCCCCCTGATCAAACTCATCAGCCGGGGGGATACGACGGTGGTGGATGCCTATCTGTCGCCGATTCTGCGTCGGTATGTGGATCGAATTGCTGTTGAAATATCAGGCAAAGCTGAAAGCGCTTCAGCGTTTTCAGCTTTGCCTAATCTCATGTTTATGCAGTCCAACGGCGGCCTCACCGACGCCAACCTCTTCCAAGGCAAGGACAGCATTCTCTCCGGCCCAGCAGGGGGTGTGGTCGGGGCGGTGCAGACCAGTTTGCGGGCAGGCTACGGACAGGTGATTGGCTTTGACATGGGGGGCACTTCGACGGATGTGTCCCACTACGGCGGTGACTACGAGCGCACCTTTGAGAC
>PYEQ01000433.1 GCA_003017785.1 filamentous cyanobacterium CCP5
CCAGCAACAGCTGCCGCCCCTGAGCCTGCGCCAGCCGCCACTGCCCCGGGCAGTGACACTCCGGCCCTGGTTTCTGACCTGGCGACTCCGGCTCCATTCTGGGCGAAAGCGGAGGCAGAGCGGCAAGCCCGCCTAGAGCGCATCAGAGAGACCGCGATCGAAGAGCCTGAACCTGAACCCGCCGCGTCCGAGTTGCTCGAGCCAGCCATTGAGTTTGACGAGGCCTTTCTCTGGTCGGCGGAGGTCTTGGCAGCCCAGGGGCGACGCCCCGATCAGATTTCCGCTGAAGAAATTACCTGGCTAAATCAGCTGCGCAAGGGACTGAACAAAACGCGCCTGGGCCTCGTTAACCAGCTCAAAGCGATCGTTGGCCAGGGGCCCCTCAACCAGGAGGCTGTCGATGAGATCGAGGCCCTGCTGCTCCAGGCCGATGTGGGGGTTGAGGCGACTGATGAAATTATCGGTTCTCTGCAGGCCAAACTGCGGCAAGATGCGCTGCCACCCGATGAGGCGATCAGCTATCTCAAGTCGATTTTGCGAGACATGCTAGATCAGCCCCTGGCCGGGGCCCATAATATGACTTTCGTGCCCGACCACGATCGCCTGAATGTCTGGCTGATGACCGGTGTTAACGGAGCAGGAAAGACCACCACCATCGGTAAGCTGGCCCACATTGCTAAAAAATCCGACTATCGCTGCCTGATTGCGGCGGCAGACACCTTTCGGGCCGCCGCCGTGGAGCAGGTGAAAGCCTGGGGTGCCCGGAGCGATGTGGAGGTAATTGCCAATCCGGGTAAGAATACCGACCCGGCAGCGGTGGTGTATGACGCGATCGCGGCTGCCCAGTCTCGCGGCACCGAACTGCTGCTGGTGGATACCGCTGGCCGCCTACAAAACAAAAAAAATCTGATGGATGAGTTAACCAAGGTGCGGCGGATTATCGATAAAAAAGCTCCCGACGCCCAGGTAGAAGCCCTGCTGGTGCTGGATGCGACTCTGGGCCAGAATGGTCTGCGGCAGGCTCAGGTATTCTCTGAGTCTGTCAATTTAAGCGGCGTGGTGCTGACCAAGCTAGACGGTACCGCCAAGGGCGGCGTGGCCCTTGCTGTTGTTCAGCAGCTAGGGCTACCGATTCGCTTTATCGGCGCAGGAGAGACCATTGAGGATCTGCGGCCTTTCTCCAGCTACGAGTTTGTTGAGGCTTTGCTTAGCGGCTAAGGTTAGCCCCTTCAGCTGCGACCGTTCCCCGAACGAAGTCGTTTTGCAGAGCGACATGAAAAGGCTTTGCCGCCCTCGAAAGGACTGGGGAATGGTCCCTTTTTGCTGACTTCGACTCCGCTCAGCCAGGGGGAAATGCTGATAGTCAGGGCTAAAAAACCTGATTCCACTCGTAGACTTCGTACTCGGTCCAGATGCCGTTTTGCCAGTAGGGATCGGCTTCGATCAGCTGACGAACAATGGCTTCGCTGTCAGCGTCATAGGTGCCGAAAACCTTAGTGTTGTCGGTCGTGGGGCCAAGGCTGAGCAGGATTCCCTGGGACTGCTGAGATCGCAATCCTTCTAGATGAGCATCTCGATAGGGGGTGCGCTTTTCTAAGGCATTTTCGCAGTAGCTGCCCCACATCACATATTTCGGCATCGGTGATATAAAAACTCTGCGCCGATGCTATCAAACTATAGCCATGGCTGGCTGGCTTGACTCAGGGTAAGACGGCCCAAGTCTCAGGTGACCTGTTGAAGAAAGTCGTCAAAAAAAGGCGCGAACTAGTTCGCGCCCTACCAGGATACTGCTTTGGCCAACGAAGGCCAGTGAGCAAAATTATGAAGATATGGCTGCTGCCATCGGATATACACTGACTTTTTTGCCACTTTTGCCGCGACGCTCAAAGGTGACGGTGCCATCGACAAGAGCGAACAGGGTGTCATCACCACCGCGACCGACGTTGCTACCAGGATGATACTTGGTGCCTCGCTGACGGATCAAGATGTTGCCGGCCCTCACCGCTTCGCCGCCATAGCGCTTAACGCCGAGGCGTTTGGCATTTGAGTCACGACCGTTGCGGGTACTGCCTGTGCCTTTCTTATGAGCCATGATTTCTCCTAGACGCCTATCTAAATCTTACTACTGAGCTAAAACCAACAGTCGGCGGTTACTCTTCTTCTCCGGTGGCTACCGAAGCAGTTGCCGCTGAATCCGCTGCATCTGCGGCAACGGTTTTGCCATTTAAGCTAATGGAGTCAACCATCAATCGAGTCAGTTCTTGACGGTGACCGCGCTTTTTGCGGGTCTTCTTCTTGGGCTTCATCTTATAGACGATGAGCTTCCGCCCTCGTAGATGACTCATGACGGTAGCCTCTACAGTGGCTCCTTCTACCAAAGGCTGACCAACATGGGCTTCACCATCGTTGCTGACAAACAGTACCTGATCCAGAGTGGTTTTTTCTTCTGCTTCGATCGCCAAGCGGTTAACGTCGTAAAACCTACCGGGTTCTACTCGCAGCTGGGTGCCGCCGATTTCTACAATTGCGTAAGCCATGTCATCTCCTGAAGCCGTACGGGCTGCCACCAAATGGCATTACTGGCCCGATCCGAGCTAATAAACAGCCAAATACTGATGATTACAGAAAAGTGGGAAGAACGTCAACTTTGAAGTTTCGACAATGTTTCCTGAACGGCCTTTGGCGACCGCGTGAAAGTAAGTTAAACCACGCGAGAGGAATTTCCCAATCATGGCAGACCCCTGCTGGATGGTGGCTCAGCTGATGGCTGACTGCGCTCAGGTAAATCAGGATGGTTCTAAGGTTAAGCCTCTGCCCGAGGCTAGGGAGGTAGAGGTTCAGGGTAGTCAGCGACCCCAGCCCCAACGGTCCATGGTCTGGTCCATGGCTGATCCGGTTCGTCCGACCCTGGCTCCAGCAGACCGTCAAGCCCACCGCTTAGAAGATCTCAACCGGACTCGCAGTCAGGCCAGTGGCTCGTCGTGGTCGTCCGTATCGGCTGAGCTAACTCGACCGCCTCGATTAGAGCCTACGTCTCCGGTCAGGGATTATGCCAATAGTCTGCCCCTATGGCCGGAATCATCGGCTGCCAGTGTTCAGCCTGCTGCAGTTCGCCAGGTGGCTCCGCCGGTGTCTGCCGCATCCACGCCTGCTCCGTCGATGACCGCTAATCCTGAACCAGTTTTGACGGCAGCGGCTCCTAGACCCGCTGTAGTACCTACTACCCTTCAACTCCCCCGGCCACAGAGTGGGAGTCAGCTGTTTCAGCAGCGTTGGGCTGCCCTAAGGGCTGGCCAACTCTACACCCGAGTTGCTCCCGATAGCTTCATGGGGGCTTGGCAGAATGCGGCGACGCAACCTACCTATCAGCAGTGGGAGTCGTTATTGGCCCAGGAAGCGCGCGCTACTCAGGCTGGCCAGGGCCAAAATCGATTGACCGTGGTGGTAGGCGATTCTTTAAGCCTGTGGCTGCCGTCGGACTGGCTGCCCCGCGATCGCTTCTGGCTGAATCAGGGAATTTCTGGGGACACCACGGCCGGAATTTTACGCCGACTCCACCTGTTTGCCAACACCCGACCTGCCACCATTCACGTGATGGCAGGGATTAACGACCTGAAAAACGGCGCCAGCGATGCGGAAGTGGTGACCAACTTGAAGGAGATTGCCAGCCGCCTGCAACGGCAGCACCCCCAGGCCAAAATTGTGATCCATTCCATTCTGCCGACCCGTCAGCCTCAGCTGTCGAGCGATCGCATTCGTCAACTCAATCAATATATTGCCTACGTTGCCCGGCAACAGGGGGCAGAATTCTTAGACTTACAGGCGGATTTTGCCGACGCCCAGGGGAATCTACGGGCAGACCTCACCAGCGATGGACTGCACCTCAATCCCCAAGGCTATCGCCTTTGGCAGCAGGCCCTAACCCGAATCTAGCCCGCATCTAGTCGGGGATCTCTCCCACCGGCTGGGGGTTAGACCAGTCTAGAGCGGCATAGGTCACCTCTGAAAGGACGCGCACTTCGATAACTTCGTTGGGGTGAATCACGATGGTCTGGGGGGCGGTGCCCACTGCGGTGGTGGCGCCAACAACGGCGCCGCCAATCAGGCCAAAGCCTGTGAATCCGGTGAGTACGGCCACGGCTAACGCACCAATGCCAGAATTTAAGGCCAGGCTGCCCGCAGACAGCTCAGGAGATGAGGCCAGATAGTCGGAGGTCGTCGTCAGGGCGACCTGCCCGCCAGAGAGCACCAGGGTGTCGCTCATCCAGCGCTGGCCCGTGGGCGTCGGCTCAAAATGACCGATCATCTGGCTGCCGGCCGGGGCCACCAGGCGATTCGCCCCGTCTCGCAGGTCTTCTTGGAGCACCAGGGTAGTCTGACTGGTGGCGTGGCGGTCAATGGTCATCGGGGTATTGCCGG